>JAUSPW010000490.1 GCA_030652635.1 Pseudohongiella sp.
CGCCTGAATCAGACAACAAAGCTTTTTGAAGACCTGTGTTCTGTTGTCATCCGTCTCCATAATAAGAAAATCAGGCATTTGATCTGACCTCCACCCGTGCGTTTGGCAACCGTGCTGGCAATGCTTTATTTTCAGCACAAGCGGATTGCATCAAGTCGGTGTAGATGTCGAGACACTTAGAGCGCAGAGGTTTGCCACTGCTGGTCAAGGGCAGACTGAAGGCTGGCAAAATCAATACGGTATGTGGGGTCACACCAAAAGTATCGCAAACCAGATTCTTTAGTTGGCGCTCCAATTGTCTGTTGCCAAGTGATTGCTGATCTGGCCGCCGGCTGCGATGCTCGGCCAGAATGACAAAAGAATCGACATCATCAATCTGAATGCCAAGCGCTACGCAACGTTGAAGCCCAGTATCGATGGTCTCCATTTGCAACAGGGATTCAATGTCCTCGGCGTGCAGACTGCGTCCCCTGACTTTAATGACATTTTTCAAGCGGCCACTGAAATACAAACGTTGGTCTACCACAAAACCCAAATCACCGGTTCGGAAAAAAGCGCCTTGCCCGTCGACTAACAAGTTGAAACTTTGCCTGGATAAAATGGATTGATGATAGTAGCCGGGAGACACCGACGCAGAGCTTATCCATATCTCTCCGAGCTCCCCGTCCGCACAGACTTTTCTGGAATTTGGATCAACCACTCGGATGTGGGTGCCGCCGTTGGATTCCTCATCAACAAGACTGCCTATGCAGACGCAGCTTTCCTCTCCATCCGCAGCAGATGCGAGGGATACACCTTTGACGCCACAGACATACAACGTCGATTCGGCCATACCGTAACAAGGAAACCATGCATCACTCGAAAACCCGGAGTCTGCATAATAGCGACTGAACTGTCGCAAGGTGCTCGCTGCGATGCGGTCTGATCCACAATAGGCGATGCGCCATTGCTCCAATGTAAACGACGCGTGTTGTCGAGGAATCTGCCGCGCACAGAAACCGTATGCAAAAGCTGGCCCACCGGTGATTGTCACACGATACGTCGAGATCGCTTCTATCCAACAATGTGGATCTGCCAGAAAGTCCGTGGGATTCATAAAATAATTGTGTATGCCCGCAAACATGGGTTGTAAAACATGCCCAATCAAACCCATATCGTGATGCAAAGGTAACCAGCTCAGTCCAATATCGTGTTGTGTGCAGCCAAATGCCTGGCTGATTGCAGCTAGGTTACTCATGACGTTTGCATGCGTGATCACTACACCTTTGGGCTTGGACGTAGAGCCAGATGTATATTGGATAAACGCTATATCGTCGGGACAGATCGAAGGCCGCACCCAAGTGCGCTTTAGAACCTCATGGTCAGGACTATTTGGTCCTACGCTATGTATATCCGACACGATCACAGGAATGTGTGATAACTCATGGGCAGGCAAAAACCGGGCAATCGACGAGCTTGTTAAAATGGCTGCGGCCCGACTTTGAACGGCGAGTGCTGCAAGGTGATTCCACTTTTTGCCACGTGGCCGCACGCTTGGCATGGGCCACGCCCCTGCTAGCAGACAGGCCCAGAACGAACGCACAAACTCGATATTCTTTTGCTGAATCAATAGCACTGGCGTGCGATTCAACCCACATTTCTGCAGATGACAAGCCAGCACAAGCGCTTCGTCAAACAGTCGGGCATACGTCAGAGTGTCGGTGCAGGTCAGTTCCCTATCGAGAAAAGAGTACAGCGGTTTATTGGGTGTTGCAGAAACGCCTGCTTCCAGCAGACTGATCAGATCCCGGTCCTTGGGCATAAGTAATTCCTTGAGTCAGTTCAATTCCATTTTTTGCCAGACATCGCCTGTCCACCAGTTAAGAATAATCAACAAAAAACAAGGGAGAAAAATATTTTGCCCTCTCAGCCTGATTGATTTTGTTAAATGTGAACTTGCGCACATTTTTGAGTATTCAACTGCGAGTACCCAAAATGAGTCTGACGGCTGCCCAATTATTCGTCTTCAATAGGGTTAATTGTCATATACAAAATTGCAAGGATACCTACCTGATTTCATGAACAGCACATCAACAAAAAGCAGTAGCAGCAACTTGAGCGATGGGTCACATCTGTTCAGTCAACAGCACCCTGGCAAAATATTATGGAATCCGCATACCATTGAGTCGCCTGGGTCCAACGCTTGTATCAGGCTGAGCAAACTCGCAGAAAAGAAGCGCTGGAACCCTGACACCGATATTGACTGGACAAGCGACACTATCAGGGAGCAATTCCCCTGTCAGAAAGCAGCGGACCCTCTTGTTGGATTTAGTGAATATGAAAAACTTCCACTCAACAAAAAACTGCAAATAAGCTGGCAACGCCATAGCATGGAAATCAGCGAAATACTGCATGGAGAGCAACTGGCGATGTTATGTGCCTCGCAGTTGATTACGCTTATGCCTTGTATGGAAAGCCGACTATTTGCAAGTCGGCAGGCTGCCGATGAAGCACGACACATCGAGTTCTTCAAAACGTATATGAACACACTGGATTTGACAATCCATCAACCGAGCCCAGCGATCAAAGCCCTGTCAATAGAGGCTCTGGAGAGCCCGCTTTGGGAAGTCAAATTGTTGATCTGTCAGATTTTGATCGAAAGTCTCGCAATGGCTCAATTCAGCCATCTTTCGCACACCAGCCTTGTTCCCGCACTCAGACAGGGTTTACGACGAATCATGGACGATGAAGCAAGGCACGTCAGATTCGGGACGGACTATCTTGCTGGCTGGTTCCGGCATCACACCTCAGAGCAATCAGGCTACTACGGCCAATACCTTGTTGATCAGGCCTTGAAACTGGCGTCCTCCGACAACCTCAGCGTAACAATCGGCAAACCGCTGGGATGGGATATTCGCGAATTGCGACGTCATCTCAGGCAACACCGGGTCAACAATCCAGCGTTCATCCACCAACGCTTTAGACAACTCTCTATTAATATCAAAGCGATAGGAATGATGGACAACAAGCTCGAGCAACGTCTTCTGCGTTTTTCGGGTAGGTAGTTTACGCACTACCAATACCCCTTTCCTTGTTCTACAATCGGGCTTGACGTTTTTAAACAACCATCGCTCTTTTCAGCGCTTTTGCGAGTTATTGCCATGATCACATCGCCCGATCTTAACGTTACATACCAGCTTGACCACGGTGTATTTGTGCTGCAGATCGATCGGCCGGACAAAAAGAATGCCCTTACTCAGACTATGTATGCCGCGCTGGCAGACGGCATCAAAATGGCCGATCAACACAGCGAAGTGCGCGTCATCCTGATCCGCGGCACCGAGGGCTGTTTTACCAGTGGTAATGACGTCAACGACTTTGTGAAAGCGCAAGACATGGGCACTGAACGGCCGTCCGTACAGTTTATGAAGGCCATTGCGTTTGCCCGCAAACCGGTGATTGCAGCCGTGGGCGGCATGGCGATTGGCATTGGCACCACCATGCTGTTCCATTGTGACCTGGTTTACGCAGCGGAGGATGCCTTCCTGCAACTGCCGTTCACCAATCTGGGTCTGTGTCCGGAAGCTGGCTCCAGCCTGTTATTGCCACAAATCATCGGTCACCAGCGCGCCAGCGAGATGTTGCTGTTGGGTGAGCGCATTTCTGCGGCCAAAGCCAAAGAGTTTGGCATTGTGAACGATGTGTTACCGGCCGCTGGTTACCTGGAACATGCCATGAACAAGGCCCATCATCTGGCCAAATTGCCAGCTGACTCGGTGCAGACCTCCAAAGCCTTGATGAAGCGTAATCAGGCCACACCCATGAATGAGACCATTCAGGCTGAACTGCTGCAGTTCTCGCGCTTGTTACAGTCACCAGATGCACAGGCCATCATCCAGGCATTTTTAAACAAAAAGAAAGCTTGATGGCTGAGCGGCGGCACTCAATCCGCCAACAAAAAATCGCGCGCAGCATTGATACGCTGCGCAAGATAATCTGAACCACCCCGATCCGGATGCAGCTTCTGCATCAAGCGCCGATGCGCCAGCGTGATTTCCTCCGCGCTGGCGCCCGCTGACAAACCCAATATCTCAAGTGCGAGTTCTTCCGTCATGTCTGACCCGCTTGCGGATGCCCGATGAGCACTGGTGCTGCCGGCGGCCGCAGGATCCTCACGCCAGTCGGGATGCATACGGTCAAGGTAGGCCTCCAGTAACTGTAAGGAATCGGCGTCCTGCTGGCAGGCGGTGGCCAGCGCCAGCAGTTGTGTCATATCCAGTTCAGACAGCCGTTTGCCTTGAAACACGCCCTGCAGGATCTCGCCATCCATACTGCCGCTCTGGTGTTCCAGACTCATATCCAGCCAGGGAGTGCGAATGCTGGAGGCGCCAGGTTTGCTGCTGGCCGCGCGCCCCCAACTTCGATTGTTACCCCATTTGCTCTGCCCCATTCTCAGCAAAGGCAAGAGCCGGATAAGCAGATGCACGTTGCGTAACATAAAACTCACAATAAAAATGATCGGCGCTAACAGTGCCTGAATCGGCAAGCGTCCCATCACAATCAGGATCACTACCACCAATAACAGAGCCGTAATCCCCACCAGCCAACGAAACTGCGATGGCGTCAGTGCGTAACGTTGCTTGAGGTTGCGCAGCCCCCACCAAGCGAGTAGCGCCAGCAACAAGGGGGCGAGTAGTCGAATAATCAGCATGCGTGTCTGGTGTTCCTTGTTAACAACTAAATCACAATAAACGGGCTTAACGCTTAAGCTGGTGCCCGAGCAAACCCACACTGGGATGTGCGCTCTTGCTGAAGTTCTGCAAGGCCTTCAATCCGCCACTGGCATAGACCGCGACCGCCTTTAACAGATCACGTAATTGACCTGCACTGGCATGATCAAATGGTGCGTACGCGCCGCCCGACAGTCGCGCCATCTCGGTGAAGCAGCGCCGCGCCGCGTCATCATTGCCTTCCTGAAACATAAACAAAGGCACATTGAGCAAGCCGAGCTCACCGGCTTTGTGGCAAAGCACATCGATATTCTCTTCGACACAATCACCGATATAGACCACCGCATGCACTTTTTCCTGCCGGGTTTCCTGCAAGATGTGCTGCAGCAGGCGCTCTATTTTGGTAATGCCCGCCTCACAGCGGATACCGGTCATCAGCGCAAGCAGACGTTTGGAGTCCTGCAGCCAGTCGCTGGCCCTGAATTCTGCAAAACCTCGAAAGTACGCCAACTGCAGTTGCAGCCCCCCCAGTGATTGCGCACTGGAGAACATCTCCGCCTGCAGCTGCATGGCTTGATCCCAGGTGGCACCCCGGCTGGCTGTCGCATCCAGTGCAAAAATCAAGCGACCGGCACGCCCTTGAGTATTGACCTTGGGCATGCTGGCAACCTGTTGCAGGAAGGCGCTGACATCGTTGCTGCGCGCAGGCATCGTGGATGCGGTCTTTTCTGCTTTTTTGAGCGTGAACAACTCTTTCAGATCTTTCATGGTCAGTCGGCTCAGGTTTTCCAAAATTCAAACCGAGTTTAACAAAGCCTGTCGCGTAACCATAGCCAACAATCGTTTGTCACTCAGTATGACTTGGGCAAACCCAATACCCGCTCGGCTATATAGTTGAGCACCATCTGCGGGCTGACCGGTGCTATCTTTGGAATCATGATTTCGCGCATATAGCGCTCTACGTGATACTCCTTGGCATACCCGTAACCACCCAAGGTATTCATGGCGCGCGTGCACGCTTTAAAAGCCGCCTCGGCACTCAGATACTTGGCGCCGTTGGCAAACTGGCCACAATCCAGACCTTGATCGTAAAGACTGGCGGCTTTGAACACCATCAGATCCGCGGCCTCCAGCTCACACCAACTTTCTGCCAGGGGATGTTGAATGCCTTGGTTCTGGCCAATCGGCCTGCCAAACACCACTCGCTCCTTTGCATAGTCAGTGGCGCGGGCCAGGGCTGCGCGACCAATACCAACGGACTCTGCTGCGATCAGAATGCGCTCAGGGTTCAAACCATCGAGCAGATAACGGAATCCCTTGCCCTCTTCTCCTATGCGATCTTCCAGCGGGATGGGTAGGCCGTCAAAAAACACCTGATTGGAGTCCACGGCCTTGCGGCCCATTTTTTCGATTTCGGTGATCTGCACAAAACGTCGGTCCAGATCGGTATAAAACAAAGACAGGCCATCAATGGGTTTTTTGCATTGATCTATCGGCGTGGTGCGTGCGATCAACAGAATCTTGTTGGCCTGCTGCGCGGTGGATGTCCAGACTTTGGTGCCGTTGACAACATAGTGTTTACCGTCCCACTGCGCCCGAGTGTTCAGCGCTGCCGTGTTGAGACCCGCATCTGGCTCTGTGACACCAAAGCAGGCGATATCGCGGCCGGCGATCAACGGGCGCAACATACGCTCCTTTTGCTCAGCGGTACCATGTTTGACGATGGGGTGTGGTCCAAAAATATTCAGATGAATGGAGGAGCATGCGGCAAACGCGCCCCCGGATTCAGCGATGGTTTGCATCAGTATGGAGGCTTCTACAATACCCAGATCAGAACCACCATACTCAGCGGGCATGGCTATTCCAAGCCAGCCCCCTTCTGCCATCGCGCGGGTGAACTCGTGGGGAAAGCGGCCATCGTGGTCACGGTCAAACCAGTAGTTGTCATCAAAGGGCTGACAGACTTTTTTTACCGCGGCACGGATGGCCAGTTGATCCGCTGTTAATTCAAAGTTCACTTTTTTATTCTCCCGGGCCTGTTTGTAAGCATGCCGGGACAATATCAGATCAAACCTTATTATTCATATGGCGACAGTCAAACAGATTGCTTACAACTGCGCTGCGCGTTCTGACTCTTCAGACAAAAAGAAGCGGAATACATACTGAACATTAGGCACATCCACGGGTTGTCCCGCGACAATACGGGGGCTGAACAGAAACTGTTTTGCCGCTGCAATCGCGCTGCTATCAAAGACCTCTGCAGGTTGTGATTCAACAATGCTCACTGAGCTTTCCTCCACACTTCCATCGGCACTGACGGTAAAACGCACTTGTACCCAGCCTTCAATACCGTCGGCCGCTGCCACCGTAGGATATCGAGGCTGTATGGTGTTGAGCGGCAGCATTTCGGCATCAATCACACGCGAGGCAGGGACAGGTTGCTGCTGGGCATGGAGTACTTGATGGCTACCCAAAGCTCCCAAGGTGCCTGCAGATACCACAAACAGAATGGCTGCAGTGTTTTTTAGTTCTCGCTTTAAGGCAGATGCTTTCATTTTATTTTCCTCAAGGACGTTGATTATTCTGATTTTTAAGGTGTTTTGGTCGAGCATGGTTTGCATCAATGGATTGTTGGTGCGGGTGTGGCAGTCGTTGCGGGAGTTACTAGCAGACAACTGCAGAGCTCGAGCCTGGATACAACTGTTGGCCACGCGGAGCAGACTCTCAGCATAGTCGGTATCAAGGCGACCGCTGTGCAGTACGGCAGTGTCACAACTATTCTCAGATTCAACACGCAGCCGTTGGAGCGCCAGCCACACCAGCGGGTTGATCCAGAACACACAGGCAAGCGCGTAGGCTGAGACCATGGTCAACCAGTCCAGCCGCTTGATATGACATAACTCATGCAGGAGCACATCAGTCACAACCGATTCACTCCAATCGCGCGCTTGCACGGGCAACAGAATCTGTGGCCTTAGCAATCCAAAGGACACCGGAGATTCAATATGCGTGCTGATGCTCAAGGTCACAGAGCGCGAGATACCAAGTTTGGATGTCAAAGCCTGCAGTTGCTGCAAACACACGGTGTCTGTTACCAGAACCGAGTTGACACGTAGCTGGTGCAGACTGCGCAGGGCGAACATCAGTGGGAAAAACAAACAAACAACCGGAACCAGATAAACCAGCAACAATACGGCACTGGCATATTGTATAGAGCCACCTTGCGATGACGCATACACCGGCAACTCAAAAAGCACCGTCTGGTAAACATCTTGTGTATCGCCCTGCCAGAACAATTGTGAAAGCAGCGCCACTAAGAAGGGACCCAAAGGTAATAACGCCAGGCACACAAAGGCAAACAACCAAAGTACATGCCGGGTGGTGCTGGCAATTCTGGCTGAAACCATCGTATCAATCATTACAAACATGGCCAGCAAAGCCATTGACTTTAAGCCCAGATCCACCAGGTACTGTAACACTGGCGAGTGGTGCAGCAGCGCTGCCAGCCAAGCGCCTGCACTCGAAAACATCGACAAGAATTCCATCATGCACCCCCGCTATTTTTTGGGTTTAATGTTTTTCCGGGCCTGGATCATTTTCTCGAGCTCATCCAGCTCATCAGTAGACAAATCATGGATAGACATGTCCAACAAGGAGTTCACCGCAAGGTAAGGGGAATCCTCAAAAAATGTCTTCACCACATTGCCCAGTGCAGACCTGGAGGCCTGATCGTGATTGACCAAGGGGAAATACACATATTTCAGACCAAGCTCTGTGTGATCAACATGGCCTTTCTCGACCAGTTTGCCTATTAATGTACGTACCGATGAGTAACTGGGCGCATCGTCCATATGCTCCATGACCTCTTTGGCGCTGGCCCGCCCCAATCTGTACAGAATATCCATGATTTGCCGTTCACGCCGGCTGAGCTGATCTGCATTGGTCATCGTGTTTGCCTCTACTCCAGGTGTGCAAATTCAAGTCTTGCTAAATAGTTATACACCGCAGGTGCTAATTACTTAGCACATTGTTAATAAATTAACATCGCAAAAATAAAATGCAAGCTCTTTGTGCTATTTTTTTAACACAAAGCTATTCCGGCTTGCCAATTGAGTGCGTGGACGCATTTTTCTGCCCCAATACCATGCCAGTCATCTCAGACCGCTCGCGCACCAAAACAGGCCAACGGTCTAAACTGGCACCAGCACCGTGCGACACCTGTCATGTGTCACTTTTTGTGGCTCTGTTATGGAACACAGCATAGAGATGCATGCACAACTTTGTATCAAAAATCTAATTTTAAAGATCAAACAGATATCGCTCAGCATTCTGGCTCGGTATTTGCTCATGTCAGATAAAGTGCAAAATATCTGCATGGTAGAACGCAACATATTTTTTAATATTTTCCTATTTATAACTGTTTGTTTACTTTTAAATCCGCCACCGCCCGGAGTGACCACATGAGAAAAACAAAGACACTACACCGTACTGATTTATTGCTTGCTTCTTGTCTGATTTCCGCGGGATTCTCACCGGGGCTTTTGGCTCAGGCGGTCTCTGAGCAGAGCGCTGAATTGAGTGAAATCCTGGTTACCGGTACACGTCGTACCGGCATGGCAGTGTCTGACAGTCCGGCACCGGTGCAAATGGTGAGTGCTGAAATGCTGGCAGAAACCGGGGCACCGGACCTTATGAATGCGATTGCCACACAGGTTCCGTCTTACAATGCCAATCAGACTGGCACAGACATGGCCAGCCAGACACTGACTGCCAGTATGCGTGCATTGTCTCCAAACCATGCACTTGTATTGGTAAACGGAAAACGGCGGCACATCACCTCTAACGTCGGCGCCAGCAGCGGCGCAGCTGCAACGGACCTATCGTTTATACCGTCATCCGCTATCAACAGGCTTGAAGTACTGAGTGATGGCGCCGCCGCACTGTATGGCTCAGATGCGATCGCTGGTGTGATCAATATTATTCTCAAGGACGACTATGAAGGCGGCAGCATCAACACAAACGTGTCTGAGTATGCCGACGGTGGCGGCTTCACAACCAACCTGCAAGGCAACTTCGGCGTTGGCAACGATCAGGCATATATCAATCTCAGCCTTGAGTCAGAGCAACGCGACACGGTTACCCGCTCGGTGGTATTTGGCCCTGCGGTTTGTGTTGCGAATCCAGAAGAATGTCTGTATCGACTCAACAACGGCACGCCCAGCGGATGGACAGTCAGCAGCGCCTACCGGACCTATTTGCAGCGCGATAGCAACATGCGTTTCCACCCTGCTTATCCTGCACTCAACAATGTGGGCGACCCGCCCGAAATCAATCGCCTTGCAGGTTTTCTGAATGCTGGCATCACACTGAGCCCAACACTGAAGCTCTATAGCTTTGGCAGCGTCGGCAAAAAAGAAGCGGCATCGCTGGAAACCTATCGCAGACCATCTCAAGACGGTGGCTACGATGCTAACGGTGACGGTGATCGCAATGACAGAACGGCAAATGGCACGCTTGAATCAATGATCAATAAATACCCTTACGGATTCAGCCCCATGGAAGAGTCAGAGGAAACTGACTACTCGCTGACCGTAGGACTCTCTGGTGAGAATCAAGGTTGGATGTGGGATTTGGCGACTGTTTATGGCAGCAACGAAATGGACGTTTACACCACCAAGTCCATGAACTTTACCATCTGGAATGAAACCGGCGCATCCCCGGAAGACTTTTATGATGGCACCTATTTCGCCAACCAGTGGACGACTAGTTTTGAGGCGAGCAAAGAATTTGATATCGGACTTGCTGCACCGATGACTTTCGCAACCGGGGTAGAATATCGACAGGACGAATATGGTATCAAACCAGGGGAACTGGCCTCCTATTACGGAGCCGGCGCCTCTTCATTCCCCGGCTATAACCCGGAAGTGAATACTGGCTCATACGACCGTGATAACTATGCAGGGTTTCTGAACTTCATTCTGCTGCCTGCAGACCAGTGGCTGGTAGACTTTGCAGTACGCTACGAAAACTACAGCGACTTCGGCAATGAAACCGTCGGCAAAATAACCAGCCGATACGATTTCACCGAAAGCTTTGCAGTGCGCGCCACAGCCAGCACAGGCTTCCGAGCGCCAACACTGGGCGAGGGTTTCTACTCGGCGGTGAACGTTGGCCCGACCAGTGCCAGCCCACAATTGCAGCCTAACAGTGCCGCAGCTGCAGCCTTAGGATTCGGTGATGGACTGCAGCCGGAAACTTCTGTCAATTTCAGCGCCGGCATGGTATTCCGACCATTGAGCGGTTTTGTCACCACCATCGATGCCTATCAGATCACAATCGAAGACCGTATCCAGCGCGGCAGCTTCAACTTCTCTACCAGTCAGGGTACCAACACGGTCACAGGGCGGGCAACGGGTTCGTTCAACAGCAACCTGCCAGACCCGGCAGATACCGATGGCAATGGCACACCGGACAGCACCTACAATGAAGCACTCGGGCGCGCGTTGGTTGGGTTTGGTTATATTGGTGTATGGAATGACCCCGCTGCGCCGGGCGGCTCTTTGGATGCCACTGCGCGCGCCAACCTATCCGTCGCCATTTTTAATAACGCGCTGGAAACTCGCACCAGTGGTATCGACTGGGTAACTACCTACAGCACAGGATTCAACTGGGGCAGCATCGACTGGACGCTGGCTGCCAACTACAACAAAACTGAGGTACTCAGCGCTAAAGCAGCTCCTGCCAGTCTGGGAGGCGCCACTATGTACAGCCCGGTGTCACTCGCGAACCAGGAGACCAACAGTCCGGAGTATCGCGTCAATTTGGGTGCACGATTCAGAATGGGTGACTTCAGCCTGAACGTTCGCCAAGCGGTCTACGGCCCACAGTACACGCTATCCAGCGTATCTGGCCTGCCAGCCTCTGTGCAGAGCACACTTGATCTGGTGCAAGTCCCTGGTGCCAGCGCCACGTATTACAAAAATGAAATAGGCACGCTGATGCAGACCAACGTTGAACTCACCTACACACCAACAGACAGCCTGCGCCTGAGTCTGGGTGTGGACAACCTGTTTAATGAATATCCGGACAAAGTGCCGCAAGCGATCTGGGACTACAACGAAGAGCGTTATGCCAACACGAACCGCCAATATCTCACTGGCAGCCCAGTGGGTTACTTCGGTGCACGCTGGTTCGCCAAAATGGCCTTTAATTTCTGAGACAGATCATTCTAAAAACTGAGGAGATCAACCATGAACACACTATTGAGTCGCCGCCGCTTGTTGTTTGGTGGCACAACGCTGGCCGGCGCTGCCATGCTGGGCGGTTTGTCTACCGGGGCGTTGCGACTGATCAACCCCGCGATGGGTGAGTTGGCGGCGCCTGTCACTCCAATTCGTATGTCGTCCAATGAAAACCCTTATGGGCCGTCACAGAAAGCAGTGGAAGCGATGCAAGCGGCGTTCAGTCAAAGCAACTTGTATGGCGGCATCAACGGCCAGATTTTTGAACTTCTGTCGAAAATTGAAGGCGTCCCTGCAAACCACATTACGATTGGCGCGGGTTCCGGGGAGTTGCTGCACGCAGGTGGTGTGTTAGCCAGCCTGGAACCAGGATCGATTGTGTCGCCTTACCCGACTTTTAATTCGCTGGCTCGCGCCGCAGAAGTGTTGGGTGCTGAAATCATCAATGTGCCCGTTGGCGAGGATATGCATATCGACCTGAACGCTATGTATGCTGCCATCAGACCAGACACCCGGTTGGTGTACTTGTGCAACCCTAACAACCCGCTGCCCACCATCATCGAAAAGCAGGCACTGGAAGACTTTGTGCGCGCTGTTGCCAAAGATCGTCTGGTATTTATCGATGAGGCCTACTACGAGTATGTCGACAATCCCGAGTTTAGCAGCATGATGCATCTGGTTGCTGAAGGGCTGAATAACATCATCATCGCGCGGACGGCGTCAAAAATTCACGGTTTCGCCGGCCTGCGGGTAGGATTTGGCTACGCACATCCAGACCTGATCGCAAAAATCAATCAAGTGAAAACTGGCAGCATCAGCATACTGAGTCAACACGCGGCTTATACGGCCTATCAGGACATGGAATTTCAGGACTTCTCCCGCGCGAGAAACAAGGAAGGCCTGGCACTGGTAGAAGGCATGTGTGATGAGTTAGGTCTGCGTTATGTCAAATCCAATGCCAATTTTGCGTTTTTCGAAACTGGCATGGACAGCGACGTGTTCCGCGCATCTATGCGCGAACACAACATTATGGTGGGTCGCACGTTCCAGCCCTTCCCGACCTGGGCTCGCGTGAGCATGGCCAAGCCAGAGGAAATGGCTTACTTCGTGCAGACATATAAAAAGCTCTATGCGTGACGCTTAAAGTACTCACGGGCAGCGGCTGTCACCTTGCCAGATAACAACAAGGTGGCAGTCATTGTCGGGATGGCCATTAGCGCAAACCCTGAATCGATGATGGCAAACACGGCTTCCAGTGGAATGATGGCGCCAACCACCACCAAGCCCGTGTAATAGTATTTGTAACTATCCTGCCGCTCCGCGCCGATCAAAAAACCCAGGCTTTTGGCACCGTAGTACCAGAACGTAAACATGGTGCTGGAGGCAAAAATCAGCACCACAAAGGCAATCAGCCAGCCACCCATATTGCCCGGAAACACTTGCGAAAAAGCCATCGCTGTCATGCTGACACCGTCGAGGCCATCGGTTTGCCAAACGCCTGTCACCAGAATCACCAACGCCGTACAGGTACACACAACCAGGGTATCAATCACTGGCCCCATCATGGCCACCAAGCCTTCGCGCACGGGTTCCGTGGTTTTAGCAGCACCATGCGCCATGACTTCCGAACCGATGCCCGCCTCATTGGAAAACGCACCACGCATCACGCCAATGGTCATCACACCGGCCAAGCCACCTGCAACCGCTTGACCGCTGAATGCGTCACTCACGATAAACATCAAATGAGACGGCAACACTGGCAGGTGCTGGACCAACACAAAAAATGTCATCACCAGATATAGGCCCACCATAAAAGGCACCAGACGCGCGGTGACGTAACCCAGACGTTTGACACCACCAAAAATGACGGAGGCCACCAGTGCAGCCGCAAACAAACCAAACAGGAAGTTAAAGACAAATGGCTCGTCCGGATTGGCGAGACCGGCCGGCACAAACACCACATCGCGCATGACTTGAGTCAACTGATTGACCTGCACAACCGGCAAGGTACCGATGAGTGCCGCCGCCGCAAACATGGTGGCTAACCAGTGCCAGCGCGGGCCAAGTCCCTCGCGAATGATGTACATCGGGCCGCCCTGAATGTCGCCGCGACTGTCTTTGCCGCGATACATCACTGACAGCGTGCAGGTGAAAAACTTGGTTGCGACACCA
Source organism: Pseudohongiella sp. (assembly GCA_030652635.1). Lineage (GTDB taxonomy): Bacteria > Pseudomonadota > Gammaproteobacteria > Pseudomonadales > Pseudohongiellaceae > Pseudohongiella. The sequence continues at coordinate 14,123 of JAUSPW010000490.1, forward strand.
ACCACCGCTGTCACCCACATCCAGAAGACGGCGCCGGGACCACCCATACCAATCGCCAGGGCAACACCGGCAATATTTCCCATGCCCAAGGTGCCCGACAGCGCGGAGGTTAGCGCTTGCAGATGACTGAGATCACCGGGATCGTCTTTTTTGTCGTAACGACCGGCGAGGATGGCAATGGCATGCCCGAAATAACGATACGGTTGAAAGCGGCTGATGATGGCAAAGTAGAGACCGCCGCCCACTAACAAAAAGATCAGCGGCAGTCCCCATAAAAAACTTGCCAGCGCCTGTAACCATTGTGTTATCAAGTCCATGCGTAATCCGTCAGAATGCGCATGTTCGCTGCGCGGGTTAATTGGATACCTCTCTTACAAATCAAGAGAGTACCAGATTAAACCGGGATCAGAAAATCAGTCTCGACTTACGTCCACACGCCCTTGAACATCACTGTAATCCACATCACCGGACCCGGTTTCGCCGGCTTCAAAACTGCCAGTGACGTTACGTACCCGGATGTCCCCTGAGCCATCGTCATCAACAATCACATTGCCGCCGACCGTTTCAATACGGATATCGCCCGAACCATCGTCGAGTACGTGTACATCTCCGCTTATGCCCGACAATTCCATGTCGCCGGATCCGTCCTCCAGTCGTACAGAGCCCGTGACATCTTCAACCCGGATGTCGCCCGATCCATCGTTTATTCGCAGGTCGCCCGTCACACGCGCTATCTCAATGCCACCCGAACCATCTTCGATTCTGAAATCACCAGACACGTCCGTCACACTGAGATCGCCGCTACCGTCATCAATATCGATCACCAGCCCCGGCGGGATGGCAATATCGACATCAATATAGGCATAACTGGAGCCAAACCAACTCACTGAACCCCATCCACTGTCACCGGTCTCGGACGCGATATCCAGGCGATCACCACGCCTGTCCTGCGTGAGATCCAGATCATCCAGTCTGCGTTGTGAATCCGCACAAGCGACGGCGCGCACACTGATCATGTCTGACTGCTGCGCGCCGGTGACATTTAACTCACCAGCACCCGCATCGATGCTAAGCCGCGTCAGCCCCTGTACCGCCACATCAAAATTGATGTCACGCGAATAACGGCAATTGTCGGCCATCGCCAACGGGGATAACAAACTTCCAGCCAGAACAAAACAGGTCAGGGTTTTCACAATGCAAATTCCTCTTGGGGTTTTGGTTTGAGACGTTCGGGCCTATGCAGAGGTTTAAACGTTTTTCAAAATCATTTAAAAAGTTTTAAAAGCAGCTATGGCCACCGCTTTCGCTTGGAAAAGACAAAGCAATTACCAGGCCAGAGTGCTAACTCACTGCTTTAAAAGCCTTATATCAATATCAGCTTTTCACAGACTGGCGAATTTCGCTATTTAGTGGTGATGGGGAGCGCATGAGTACCGCCGCCACAAACACCCATTCAGCAATGATCAGATTGGGCACCCACGCCAACCATGCGATGGCTGGATACGCTTGCTCAAACGGCAATCCCAGCATGAGAAACAGTGGAAGGTACACCCGCAACGTGACCGCACCGAGGGTCAGCGCATAACTACGAATCATCCAGCACTGATGCCGTTGAATATTACGTTGCAGAATATACTTGAGCGCCAATGAGGTAGACACCAGCCAACACACCGCCAGCAATCCAAACCCGAACCTGCCCGCTAGTCCACCCGCTGCCTGCAATGCGAGATAAAGTCCCGCAACACCCCCGATCAGCACGCCGCCCACGTAAACGCGCCCAAGACCGCGATGGAAACGCGGATGTCGCGCCCTCAACCCGGCATGAAACTGACTGGCGCCAGCCAATAACACGATGCCGCCGCCCACAAAATGCAAGATGGCTGCCAGCGGGGTCTGCGCGACCATGCCTTCAACAAAACCGCCGCGCATGTCAGGCGCAAAGGCCTGCACAAGTGCATAGGCGCTGACGCCGATGGCGGCAATCATCATCAGGGTCCAACCGGGATTTTTTGTCATTTTTATTTGGCCTCAAACGATGTTTGTTAAGTAACATTTCTACTTGCAGTATCAGACCGACTGTTATTTTATGTTGAAGCCGCACAAAGATTTTCAGTGTCTAAAGCAATCCCGGCATAGTAAACAATAAAGGAATTTAAATTTAACTCCTGCTAACTACAAATAATATTAAAACTTTTATTTTCAAGATATACCAATATGCAGCTTGTTTGGTCTCTGGAGATTTCAACGATACAAATACAAAATTCTTTTTCATACGTGGGCATGTAATTGATATTCATTGATAATCTGGATTGGCGATCCTGCTTCTTTCATGTTTAACACGTTGAGTATTCGTCGACCTGCAGCACTTACAATCCAATCGGCACCGACATCAGCCCCAACTACAAGATAATCTGTTTTTTTCGAAAAATTCCCAGGGATGCCATTTTTTCTAACTACCAATTGGTAGAAAAATATCTTGGACCCCGAAAAGAATTTACCAACAAAACTGAAGTGCTTCCCTTCGAACTCCAGTTTTGGATAGTCAAACGGCAGTCGATCTGACGGAGTCAACTTTGTAAATGACAGATCAAGCCGAGGAGCAAGGCATTGAAAGGTTACATGGGTCGTTTCGTCACTACAAAATTTGGTAGCCGCAATTTCTATAATTTCATTAGTAACCGGGCATAACCCAGTTGTTACAAGATCCACGACAATAAATCGCTCTGGAAGCCAGTACGGAAGGACTATCTCACGCGATTCCTTATCGATGCGCTCTTTCATACTCGATGTCCGGCACCTAATGGCTAAGCATTCAATTCCGCTCTGGCTGCGCGACCAGCAGCTGTGAGGCGGTACTTTTGTTTCGAACTTCTGGGTTTGTCCGGGATAGTGCGTTCAATCAAACCTGACTCAAGCGCTGCCAACAGGTATGTTTTGCGGAAATGCTCATCATCTTTCAGTGACAACGCTGCCATCAGTTCTGACCGGGAGCGTTCCCCGCTCGCCACTTTCAATAACCGTTCAACTTCCGGGGTCACTTCCGGGGTCACTTCCGGGGTCACTTGCCGGGTGGCTGCTGGAATGACTGGTGGGGTGACTTGGTCGGTAGCGTCCACCCACTCAGCTACAGGCCGCCAGATAACGGCACTGAACTGGTTGCCACGCGCATCATCCAGCAGGTCAATCTGCGGCCATTCACCCAGCGCACGCGGGATACCACTGCCCATGCCGCGGTACGGCAGGATATGCGAGGCATGTTCGGTCAGTGTCGGATTGCGCCGATTGGTGCGCCCCTGCCGGATATCATCAATGCTCAGGCTGTCCGGTAAATGGCCGGGGCTGACAAGTTCAACACGGTCTGCAAATACCATGATGCGGATCGAGGCGCTGGTGAAGTAATCGCGATGAACCAGAGCATTGACCAGCAACTCCTCCAGCGCGGTCTCCGGAATTTCCAGCTCACCCAGCGTATTAAATCCCCGTCCCCGCTGTACGTGGTGCAAATTGCGTTTGATAAATGCAAAAGCACCCTTGTACTGCTCCAACAAGGTGCCCTTAATGTCTTCGCTGTCCAGATAGCGGGTGTCGTGCAACACCTTGCCGGGAAAGGCCACAGCCTTGATCTCAAACGCTGGACGCCAGCGCTGCGGATTACGGCCAAACAACATCAGACCGGCCAGGTTCAACTCGCGGCCATCGCCCAGACCAAGATTCTGCAAAAGCTGCTCCAGCGTTTGCCCTGCAAACTCGGGCGTCTTCGCATAACGGCGATTGAAGTAGGCTTGAAACGCCTTTTCATCAAGATCAGCCAGCGACGTACCCGTCACCGGCACTACATCTGCATACACCAGCCCTGCACGTTGAAACATGCGCTGCATTTCCTCACGCGAGGTGACATGGCGCTTGTCCGAACCCTGCTTCACCCAGATCCGGCCTTGATTATCCATGTAGGGCTTGGCGAGGCCGTTAGTCACCTCTACCACAATGACGATGCCCTGATCGGTTTGAACATTTTCTGTCACCGGATGTACCGGCGGGCGCACTTGCTGGGTGGAGACATTGCCAAGCAGCTGATTAAGTCTTCGCACACTAGCAGCATCCAGTCCGGCAATACTGCCGTCATCGTTTACCCCGAGAAACAGTTGGCCACCACCGCTGTTGGCAAAGGCGGCCAGTTCTGCAGCGAGGCTGTCACCGTTGGTGATGTCGCGCTTGAACTGGTGGCGGCTATCCTCGCCGCAGGTTATCAATTGGATCAGTTCTTTTTGATTCACACCTTTCCCTTGAAACCATACTGGTCAAATGGAGACCATTCTTCCCCTCGAAGTCAAAAAATTGATACCTAGGCAGGCTTGTTGCGCATGGAGGGAGGTTTATGAAGCCCCCATGAAGTCTGTGTTGACTCCGTTAGATACTACCCTAACTGGCCGTCAAATCAGAAGTAACCTGAGAAAAGTAGATTAAGAGATACAGCTTTGATACTTAGGCACAAACCAGCTTAGTCACGCAATTGTCAGCAGGCTGTTGACGAACCTGATTCCTCTTGTGAGGGTTGAGCTACAAATGGGCATCAGTCTTGTTTTGAAAATACTAAATGGTGCGGACGGAGAGACTCGAACTCTCACGCCTTGCG
>JAUSPW010000491.1 GCA_030652635.1 Pseudohongiella sp.
TTTGATGCGGGTGCTCAGGGTGAACACAAACTGCGCCGTGGGTTTGAACCGGTCACAACATGTTCATATCACTGGATTCAGGACCTTCAATTTTCTAAAGCTATCCGGGACTACTGTGCCGAGGAAAGACGTCACAATGCTGCATATATCATTGCGGCGACCGAGCAGCTACCGTACAAAAATCAGGCGGTTTGAAACACTCAGGTCTGCTCAACGATCAACAATGACAACTGATGCCGTTGTTCATCGGTAAGCTCTAAAAACCGGAGTTGCATTTGCATGAACTCGGCGTCTGGTCGTTTTTCCATGGCTGCGCAGCTGTGGATATATGCTTTGACGTTGTGCATGGCTGCTCCAGCCTGGTTGCCTGCCGACAAAGTCAGGTCAACTTCCTCAAACACGCCGGGATGTTGATCTGCACGTTTGCACACCAGCACCAGATCTTCAATGCTGACAGACTTGATCATGCATTTGTACTCGATTTGCTGCCAATGCAGAATCGCTGTGCCTTTCAGCTTAGGGGATTCTTTTGTTTTGACCAGCGCAGTCAATGCATCAACAGATCCTCCGGGGACAATGTCAGTTTTACCACTGAATATGTCCAGAGAACTGAAAGGCCCTCCGCGTGCCGAGGCTTCTACTTTGGGGGCAGTAATTTTTCCCGCCTTCACCAACGCTTTGTGAACTTTATGCATCAGCTCTTCAGCGGTAAACGGCTTGCCCAGATAGTCACTGACGCCTGCCTGCACGGCTCTGACGATATGCTCTTTACCACCTAGGCTGGTGACCATGATAAAGGGTATAGAACTGAGTCGCTCATCTGAGCGCACCCATTGAAGTAATTCTTCACCACTCATCCCGGGCATTTCCCAATCGCTGAGGATGAGATCAAAAGCTTGGCGATTTAGAATAGCCTGCGCCTTCTTTCCATCCGAAGCTTCCGTAATTTCGCTTTGTGGCAAAAATTTTCTCAAGGTTCTTTTTATCAAATCTCTGATAAAACTGGCATCGTCACAAAGCAGGATCCGAATCTTCATATCAAGCTTGCCTGCGTAAAAACACCGGAGTGTCAGGTGTGGATTCACTTAAACTGTATTGGTAGCCTTCAAGATCAAACCGCACGAGTTCATCTGGCGAAACAATTCTATTTTTGATCACAAACGATGCCATCAGTCCACGTGCGCGCTTGGCAAAAAAGCTGATGATTTTGTATTGCCCGTTCTTGTAATCTTTAAAGACAGGGGATATTACCGGGTAGCCAAGTGCTCTGACATTCACCGCTCGGAAATACTCTGTAGATGCCAGGTTGAGCAGATAAGGTTCACTGTGAGACTTCAGAGTCTCGCGCAAATGAGCGGCCAGCTTTTCTCCCCAAAACGCATACAAGGACTTTATCTTGCCTTGTTTGAGTGCTGTCCCCATTTCAAGACGATAAGCCTGAATCAGATCCAAAGGGCGCAGTACCCCATACAGACCCGACAAAATCCGAAGGTGAGACTGAGCATACTCTAGGTCATCGGCACCAAAAGACTTTACATCAAGCCCAACGTAGACATCGCCTGTAAAGGCAAAAATGGCCGGCCTGGCATTTGTGGGCGTAAATGGCAGCGACCAGTTGAGATTGCGCTCAAAGTTCAATTCCCCGAGCTTTGGGCTGATGCTCATCAGCGACGATAGGTCCTCTGGTGAAAGCTTTCGCAGTACTCGGTTGAGTGTCGATGCGGCGTCCAGAAAATCTGGTTCAGTGGTATCAACAGCCGGCAAAGGGCTTTCAAAATCCAATGATTTTGCCGGGGATATAACCAACAACATAAGCGCCTCGTAGAAAGGGCGTGACTAAACGGAGGCAGCGATGTCCAACCACCAGTTCAAGGGCGTGACGCCATCGTCTGCGTCGTAAACATTGCCATAGTACCAGACAGTATCGGGAAATCCGGCCAGTACTTTATTAAGCGTGTCTTCAATTTTCTGAAAACCGATTGAAACATGAATGGTGTATACCAGTATACGCGGGGACTTCACGTCCAGTTTACCGTCAATGAGCTCGAGCTCCGGGGTGAGCATCTGGTCAAGATCATCTGTGTTAAGCTTGCTGAACACCCGAATACAAAGATTGCCGCTGTGCTCTAACAACTCCCAGCCAGCTTTGTCGTCGGTAGGATAAGAAATGCGATCATCTGCAGCGAGGCCACGGACAAACGCGGGCGACTTTTCGATACGAAACTCTTTGCGTTTGTCATCAATAACAAGCGCATTTACCTGCTCAACCATGGCTTCGCCTTGTTTGTTGTACCCAGCAATCAGCGGTATTTGCACGGCGTCCGACATGTGGTCTCCTGATAGGTGATCGTTGTAAATTTTAGAGGCGGCATTGTAACCCGCGGAGTCTTATGCTGGAACTGTTTGAAAAATTCGCTTTGCGCCATCAGCTTTGGCGTCGCCCCTTACTTGTGGCATTGGTTCTATCAGCGGCTGCTTTTTTTGCGATTGTGACCCTCGCCTCGTCGGAGAGTCTGGATGACTGGCTTATTCCGAGTGTGTTGCTGGTGTTGTGGTTGTTGCAGTTCTATTCCGGATTGAACCTGTTTGCGGTAGTGCCCGCCAAAGCAGAGCCCAAACAAGCCTGGCACAAGAGAATACAACGCAATTTGTATCGAGGCTGTTACCACTTGTTTGCGTGGTTCATGATGTTGGTGACCGTCGCCTGGGCGGTGACCAGCCTGCAATTGATCCTGGCCTGGCTGCGAATTACTTGATGTTTACGGCTGCTCTTTGTATTTCGAATACTGCTAAGATAGATCGCACTAGAGCATAAAAAGCTGAACAGGAGTGTGTTGATGGGCCTGATTGATGATGACATGGACAGAGACCCGACCCCAACAGGGGAGCTTGCGTTACAAACATTGGCGATGCCCAGGGATACCAATGCCAACGGTGATATTTTTGGCGGATGGCTGGTTTCACAGATGGATCTGGCAGCGGGAATCGCGACCAAACAGGTCACGCGAGGGCGCTCGGCAACGGTAGCGATCAAGAACGTTGAGTTTCTGGCACCGGTGAGTGTTGGATCAGTGGTGAGTTGTTATGCGGAGATTCTGGAAATTGGACGCAGCTCCATGCATATCAATATCGAGGTCTGGATATCCAACTCTTTAATTCAAACGGCGCAGCGTAAAGTGGCCGAAGGTTTATTTGTGTTTGTTGCAATTGATGAGAACGGCCGTACCCGACGGATCAACAAACCGGTGTAAGCTTGCCTGATACGGCTGCTGCAAGCTGATGGACTCATGCACAAAAAAGGGCGCCGGAGCGCCCTTTTTTATACCAAAAGAAATTGAGTCGTTCAGACTCAGACTCCTTCCTTGATGACGGTACTGGTGATGACCCCACTGGTCATCGCACCGCTTACATTCAATGCCGTTCGGCCCATGTCAATCAGCGGTTCAATAGAGATAAGCAGCGCCACCAGCGTGATGGGCAGGCCCATGGCAGGCAACACAATGAGTGCTGCAAAGGTAGCCCCGCCGCCGACGCCTGCCACACCAAACGAGCTGATTGTGATGATGCCAATCAGGCTCAGAATAAAACCGGGTGCCAGAGGATCAATGCCCACGGTAGGTGCAGCCATCACCGCGAGCATGGCGGGATAGATGCCAGCACAGCCGTTCTGACCAATCGTGGCTCCAAAAGACGCGGAAAGACTGGCGATCGAGGGAGGTACTTTAAGCTCGTCTACCTGGGTTTTTATATTCAGTGGAATGGTTGCAGCCGAGCTGCGTGTTGCAAATGCAAAGGTCAGTACCGGCCAGATTTTACGGAAGTAATCCACAGGATTATTGCCAGTGAGGCTGAGCAAGAGGCCGTGAACCAGGAACATAATGGCAATGGCAACATACGACGCAATCACAAACCCGATCAGGTTAAGGATATCCGCCCCGTTTGAGCTGGCCACCACATAGGTCATCAGGGACAAAATGCCATAGGGGGTCAGGCTCATGACCAATTTCACCAAGCGCATGATGATCGCCTGAATTGTGTCAGTCGAATCCCGTATACGATCAGCATGCTCAGGTTTCTCGCGGCTGACCAACAGCGCTGCCAGACCGAACAGCATGCCAAAGATGACCACGGCAATAATCGAGGTGTCTCGCGAACCGGTCAGGTCGTCAAAAATATTGGTTGGAATAAATCGCACGATCACTTGTGCCAGATTCAAATCGGCAACCACTTGCTGACGGGTTTCCAGCACGGTCGCGCGTGCGTTTTCACGATCTCCGCCGGTCATGCCTTCCGCACTCAACCCAAACATATTGGTAACCAGAATGCCGACAAGTGCAGCAACCATGGTGGTAAACACCAGGATACCAATGACAGAGGCGCCGATTTTGCCGAGTGCAGCAACCTGATGCAGTTTGACAACTGCCGCAATCATGGTCACCAGTACCAACGGCATAATAATCATACGCAGCAGCGCGACGTACACATCACCGGGCAAGTCTGTCCATGTGAGTGTTGGCGAAATTGCCGCCAGATCGCCACCATGGATGATCTGCAGGAAAAAGCCAAAAACCACGCCTAGAATCAATGCAACAAACACTTGTTTGGCGAGGCTGGTTTCCGGTTTTTTGAGTTTAAAAAGCGCGAAGAGCAGAGCAATAAAAATGAGGACGCCAGTGGCGGTCAGAAATGACATGAAGGTGACTCCCTTATTGTTGTTGCGCAGTTATAGCGTGATAGCCGTGTGAGAGCAAACGCTATTTATTCATAAGCTTATCTGCTGTCAGCGTGACGCGGTGGCTGATGCAACAACGTATCAGATGGGTTCAAGCCGGGCATACGAAAGCACCAGCCACTTACTACCGACTTCTTTGAAGTTCACTTGCACGCGCGCGCTTGGGCCGCTGCCTTCGTAGTTCAGCACAACACCTTCGCCAAATTTGCCGTGGCGAACGCGCTGGCCCAGTGTGATGCCGGTGTCGGGTACTTCCGCGCCGCTACGATAGGCGGGCTGGCGCCCGGGCGAAACCATCGGACGCTGTATGGTGGTTTTCATCCGCACCGGCTCGACAAGTTCTTTAGGCAACTCCCGTATAAACCGGGAAGGACGGCACATAGTGACATCGCCGTGTAAACGTCTGGACTCCGCACAAGTGATAAACAACTTTTGCATGGCGCGGGTAATGCCCACGTAACACAGGCGTCGTTCTTCTTCGATGCCGTTCAGGTTTTCCATCGACATTTTATGAGGGAATAAGCCTTCCTCCATGCCCGCCATAAACACCAGCGGAAACTCCAGGCCTTTGGCGCTGTGCAAGGTCATCAGCTGTACGGCGTCGTCGGACTCAGATGCCTGGGATTCACCGGCATCCAAGGCTGCCTGATCCAGAAACGCCGCAAGCACATCGGCGTCACGAGCAGGCCCATCGCCGGACTCATTACTGGACTCAAGGCCGCGCCATTCTTCCGCAAAACTGCGTGTCGCGGTGATCAGTTCGTCGAGGTTTTCCAGGCGAGCCTGTGCCTTTTCACCGCCCTCTTTTTCGTGATGAGGGATCAAGCCGCTGTGTTTGATGACATGCGCGACCTTTTCGCCCAGCTCAATGGCGGCGCAGGCTTCGTCCATCTCATTGATCAGGCGCATAAAATTTTGTACCGCTGCAGACGCTCGCGCGGGCAACAATTTGTGATCAATGGTTTTAGTACAGGCCTGCCAGAGTGAGCTGCCATCCTGTCGTGCCAGATCCCTCAGAATGTCCAGCGTGCGATCACCAATGCCGCGCACCGGGACGTTAATGACACGCTCCATCGCGGTGTCATCAAAACGGTTGATGACCAATCTCAGGTAAGCGAGGGCATTACGAATTTCCAGGCGATCATAAAAACGTTGCCCCCCATAAATCCGATAGGGCATGGCAACACGCAACAACGCCTCTTCCAATTCGCGCGACTGTGCATTGGAGCGGTACAGAATAGCGGCTTCAGTCAAGCGATGACCGGTATTCATCCAGTCCTGCAGACGATCAACAATAAAACGCGCTTCGTCCTGCTCGTTAAAGGCTTCGTACAGAGAAATGCACTCGCCTTCATGCCCGTCAGTCCAAAGCTCTTTGCCAAGACGGCCCTGATTGTTACCAATCAGTTTGTTGGCTGCCTTCAGAATGGTGGAGGTTGAGCGGTAATTCTGCTCAAGCTTGATGATCTGGGCACCGGCAAAATCGGTATTAAACTGCTGGATGTTTTCAATACGCGCACCGCGCCAGCCATAAATGGACTGGTCATCATCGCCCACCACCATCAAGTGGCTGTTTTTGCCAGCAAGCACACGCAGCCATGCATACTGGACGGCGTTGGTGTCTTGAAACTCGT
>JAUSPW010000492.1 GCA_030652635.1 Pseudohongiella sp.
CAGCAGCCTCGTGGATGACGTTTTCGGGTTGGGTTGCCGTTCTTGCCGGTTGGTATGTTACAGAGATTGGCCGACAGCCATGGATCGTGCAAGGCCTGCTCAAAGCTGAGGACGTGGTCGCAGACCACAGCGCGGGCATCATGTTGGGTTCTTTTACGGGCTACATGGCACTTTATCTGTTTGTGCTGATCTCGTATATCGCCACTCTGCGTTACTTGTCCACAAAACCTGCTGCCTCGCTGATTGCCGGTATGACGCAGCCTGGCATACCCATCAACAATCACGTAAACCAACACGGAGCATAAAAGTCATGGAATTCTGGTTGCCATTGTTTTTTGCAAGTGCGATGGGTTTGGCATTGCTGATCTACGTGATACTGGACGGTTATGATCTGGGTATCGGCCTTTTGTTGCCATTTGCAACCGAGTCTGAGAAGGATCAGATGATTGCATCAATTGGCCCGTTTTGGGATGCCAATGAAACCTGGATTGTCTTGGGCGTTGGTATTCTGCTGATTGCGTTTCCAAAAGCGCATGGAGACATCCTCACGGCCATGTATATCCCCGTGACAGTCATGCTGATGGGGTTGATGATGAGAGGCATTGCGTTTGACTTCAGGGCAAAAGCAGTCGCCGATCATAAACAAATGTGGAATGCCATATTCTCCGGTGGGTCATTGGTGATGGCAGCGGCACAAGGCTGGATGCTTGGCACCTATATCACGGGCCTGGGCGAAACAGCCGTCAGTAGTCTGTTTTCAATTCTGATCGCCATCACACTGCCGGCACTTTACATACTGCTGGGCGCTGCCTGGCTATTAATAAAGACCGAAGGTGACTTGTCTACCAAAGCCCTGAGGTGGGCAAAAAACGCAATATTACCCATGGGTCTCGCCTTGTTGTTGGTATCGATTGCCACCCCATTGGTGAGCCAGACGATTGCGGACAAATGGTTCAGTTATCCCGAAGGCCTCAAGCTGATTCCGATTCCACTGCTGAGCACCGCCATCTATACCAGTCTGTTATGGCTGCTGTTTGACCAGAAGGTGTTGCGGCATGGTCGTGAATGGATGTTATTTGCAGGTCTGATTGCGTTGTGTGTGCTGGCGGCACTCGGGCTGGCCTACAGCATTCTTCCAGACATCATTATTGGTCGAATGACCATATGGGAGTCTGCGTCCAGTACGGATTCCCTGCTGTTTACCTTCTGGGGAACAGCCATCGTTTTACCGGCCATTATTATTTATACGTTTTTTGTCTACCGGATTTTCCGGGGCAAGATTACCACGCTGAGTTATGAATAAACCCAACTGAAATAAAGAGGAGCAACGACATGATGCCATCTACCCAAAAACCCGAAGTTTCAACTTTTTATGACAAGCAGACCAGCACATTTTCCTATGTGGTCAAGGATCCGCAATCCAATGCCTGCGCAATCATAGATTCAGTCTTGAACCTCGATTACAACTCGGGTCGCACCAGCCATACCAGCGCTGATGAGATCATCGACTATATCAAGCGCAATCACCTGCAGTTGCAGTGGATAATTGAAACGCATGTGCACGCGGATCATCTCTCTGCAGCCCCCTATCTGAAAGAAAAGTTAGGTGGGAAACTCGGAATCGGTGCACACATCACCACGGTTCAGAATGTATTCGGTCATGTATTTAATGCCGGTACCGAGTTCAAGCGCGATGGCTCACAGTTTGACCAATTGTTCAATGATGGCGATACCTATCAGATCGGTAGTTTGACAGCAACAGCTATCCATACACCCGGGCATACACCGGCATGTATGACGCATGTTATTGGCGATGCTGCGTTTGTGGGCGACACAATCTTTATGCCAGACGGTGGCACAGCCAGAGCAGATTTCCCCGGCGGAGATGCTCGTGTGCTTTATCAATCAATCAAGAAAGTGCTGAGTCTGCCTGCTGAGACGCGATTGTTTATGTGTCATGACTACCAGCCAAACGGTCGTGAGGTTGAGTACGAAACGACTGTTGCGGCTGAGCGCAACGAAAATATTCATGTGCGTGATGGTATTTCAGAAGACGAATTTGTGGCGATGCGAGAAGCGCGAGATGCCACGCTTGATATGCCGGTACTGATACTGCCGTCGCTGCAAGTCAATATGCGCGCCGGCCATTTTCCGCCGTCTGATGACAATGGCATGGTTTATCTGAAGGTGCCCATTAACGCACTTTAATTTTAATCCAAAGACGAAATGCGGGAGAAAAACATGAATATCAAAAAAATAAACAGTGCGTTCTCGGTGTCTGACCAACTGTGCGCAGATGACATCCCCAGTCTGCGTGCCATTGGTTATTCCACAATTATCTGCAATCGGCCCGACGGTGAAGACACTCAACCCGTGTTCTCCGACTTAGAGGAGTGTGCAAAAGGCTCGGGTATGACCCTCTTCTACCTGCCGGTTACCCAAGAGTCGTTGTCGGTTGCTGACGTCGCTGCATTTAAAGAGATTTATGATAACGCGTCGGGCCCGGTACTGGCCTATTGCCGGTCCGGGCAGCGGTCGTTGACACTGTGGTCGCTTGCTCGTATCGCAGAGGGCGTTTCAGTGGATAATTGTATTGCGGTTGCCACTGATGCGGGTTTTGATTTCAAAGAATTCAAGTCCAAAAATGCTGCCAATATCGGCCGCTTGACGGCTGCCGAGCCGGCAAAACCGTCTACATCCCCTGGTGTTGTGCCGGCAGCACGGGAGACGTCATTTGAGGTAGTTATTGTTGGCGCGGGGGCATCCGGCATCTCTGTGGCCTCCAGTTTGTTGGCAAGAGACAGGCATCTGCGCATCGCGCTGATTGACCCTGCCAGAACCCACTATTATCAGCCCGGGTTTACCATGGTGGGGGGCGGAATCTTCAAGACTGAGCAGAACAAGCGCAGTATGGAATCACTTATTCCGAAGGGTGTCAGCTGGATAGCCGCTGCTGCGGAGAGCTTTGATCCGGAAAACAACGCGTTGCTGCTGAGTGACGGAATCAGCATTTTCTACAAACGATTGATTGTGTGCCCCGGTATCAAACTAAACTGGGCCGCCATTGATGGTTTGACGGAAACTCTGGGAAAAAACGGAGTGACGTCCAACTACCGGGCAGATCTTGCCCCTTACACGTGGGAACTGGTGCAGAATCTCAAGCAAGGCGTGGCCGTGTTCACACAGCCGCCGATGCCGATCAAATGTGCCGGTGCACCACAGAAGGCATTGTACCTGTCTGCGGATCATTGGTTAAAACAGCATGTGTTGAATGACATTCAGATCAAGTTTTTTAATGCCGGTGCGGTGTTGTTTGGTGTCAAGGACTATGTGCCTGCCTTGCAGGCCTATATGGACAAATACAAGGCTGAACTCAACTTTATGCATCGCCTGGTGAAAGTAGAGGGCGATAAAAAAACCGCATGGTTTGAAAAAACGGATGCCAACGGCGTGACCACGCTGGTCAAACAATCGTTTGATATGTTGCATGTCAGCCCTCCGCAAACAGCACCGGATTTTATCCGCAACAGCCCGCTTGCCGATGCTGCCGGTTGGGTTGACGTCGACCCCGCAACGCTGCAGCACAAACGCTACCCGAATGTCTGGGGGCTGGGAGATGCCACCAATACACCGAATGCCAAAACTGCCGCGGCTGTACGCAAGCAGGTCCCCGTGGTGGCAGCCAACATCGTTAATGATATCCGCGGTCTTCCACAGGAGTATCACTATGACGGATATGGCTCCTGCCCTCTCACCGTCGAACGAGGGAAGATAGTGCTGGCGGAATTCGCCTATGGCGGCAAGTTGGTACCAAGTTTGCCCAATTGGATGTTGAATGGTACACGTGCCACCTCGATGGCGTGGCACATGAAAAAAAGCATGCTGCCCCCGCTGTATTGGCACGGCATGTTGAAGGGCCATGAACTGCTGGTGAAACCGGTTCGAAAAAGCGCCTGATTATGTCACTCTGGACGTCTGGCTGAATCGTGGTTCTTGCCAGCGTCCGGTTTCAAGAATGCTTGCCAGCTGTTGCACACTGTGCCAGATGTCCTCATAACGCAGGTACAGGGGGCTGAAACCAAGACGCAGAATATCAGGGGCCCGGAAGTCGCCTATGACGCCTGCTGCAATCAGCGCCTGACAAATGGCATACGCCTGCGGATGGCGCCATGCCAGCTGTGCGCCACGTTGCTCAGCATCGGTGGGTGACGCCAATGTCAAACTATCAAGTGCCGGCGTTTGTGAGGCCAGTGTGACAAACAACGACGTCAGTTGTTTGGTTTTGTGGCGGATGTCCTGCATTTCCACATCGGTAAACACATCCAGCGCCGCATCCAGCGCGCTCATGGAAATAACCGGAGGCGTGCCGGTCAGAAATTTCCCGATACCCGGCGCACCCGCATAGTCTGTTGAAAACTGGAACGGCGCTACATGCCCCATCCAGCCGCTCAGTGCTTGCGTTACAACAGGCAAGTGACGTTTGGCAACATACAAAAATGCAGGCGCACCGGGTCCCGCATTGAGGTACTTGTAAGTACAGCCGACTGCAAAATCCACCTGACACTGATCAAGTTGCAAGGGCAGCACGCCGGCACTGTGTGCCAGATCCCAGATCACAAGAATGCCTTTTTTATGCGCCAGTTCCGTCAGTCGCTGCATATCATGAATATGACCACTGCGGAAATTGACGTGAGTGAGCATCAGCACGGCGACCTCATCAGTCAGCTGACCCTCCAGCTCGTCAGCGGAGACAGTCACCAGCTGGCAGCGATGTGAACCAAGCAGCTCCGACAACCCCTGCACCATGTAGAGATCCGTTGGGAAATTGTCTTGCTGTGACAGGACCACGTGTCGTCCGCTCTGCAGGCCAAGGGCGGCGCTGAGCAGTTTGAACAGATTGACAGAAATTGAATCACAGCTGATCACCTGGCCCGGTCCGGCGCCAATCAGTCGGGCAATTTTTTCACCGGTTAATACCGGCAGATCGATCCAGCCATGGATATTCCAGCTTTTTATCAGATCAGTTCCCCATTGTTGATCAATAACCTCAGAGACACGTGCCCTGACGGCGCGCGGCAGACAGCCCAACGAGTTGCCATCCAGATAGATGACGTTTTCGGGCAGCTCAAATTCAGCGCGTTTATGAGCCAATGGATCGGCAGCGTCCATGGCCTGTATGCCAGCGAGTGTGATGGGTTTCATGGCTGGAGCATGTCTTCCAATGTCCGCAGTAATACCTGAAATGCCTCGGTACCGGGGTGTGTCCAGTCAAAATGACCGGCTCCTTCGACAATCACCGTGTTGGCGCCGGTGATGGATGCTTGCGCAACCGGCACAATTTCGTCGACGCTGCCATGCAGCAGCACGGTATTCGGGTGTGGAGTTTTTTCAGCGGGATTGGCCGCATGATAGTCACTTGCGCGACTCTCAAATGTCCCGCCCATAAATTGTTGGGCAGCGCTCTGGCAACTGCCTTCCCCTTGAGAGTACGCCACAATATCGGTAATTGCGCCGAGGCCAATAACACCCGCCAACTGCGGATCGAGTGCACCCGCCAACAGGGCAAGGTGTCCGCCGGCGGAGTGACCCATCACAATGGTTGGCATGTCAGCAAAGTTTTCAGTGGGATGTACATGCGCGATACCGGCCTTGATATCCTCAAAAGTCCAGGGCCATCCGCCACCGTTGTCACCGGTACGGCGGTATTCAAGCGACCAGACGGCGTAACCGGCTTGCGCGAGCGCAGTGCTCAAGGCGTAGGTATGCTGGATATCATAGGCATTCAGCCAGCAGCCGCCATGAATCAGCACAATCTGTGCAGGTGGTCGCCGCTCTGACGGTGGTAACCACAAGAGCCCAAACTGCAGCAGATCGCTGCCATAGGGGATCATGGCAGCTGGCGTCGCGTAATTCAGTGCAGTGACGCTGCTGAACGGCACAACAGGTGCAACTGGCGGGTATTCAATGATGTTTTCGGCAGCAGACAGTGCGCTGCTGACAGACAGTAATCCCGCAAGCATCAGGGATTTTGACAAGAATCTGGTTGCTGACACAATTCCTCCTGCGTGACTACTCAATATTCTGGATCTGTTCGCGCATCTGCTCAATCAGCACCTTCAACTCTACTGCGTTCAGTGTGGTTTCCGCCACAATCGATTTTGAGGACAGGGTATTGGCCTCGCGATTGAGTTCCTGCATCAAAAAATCTAGGCGTCGGCCAACAGGTTCATTGGTTTTTAGTACCCGTTCAACTTCTGTCAGGTGTGTCAACAAACGATCCAGTTCTTCGTCGACATCAGATTTATTGGCCAGCAACACCATTTCCTGTTCCAGACGATTCGGGTCCAATTCCAGCTTGAATGCCTCAAGGCGCAAGCGGATGTTCTCTTGCTGACGAGCAAGAATATCAGGTAATCGTTCACGGATAGCCAACACAATCTCGCGAATGGTTTGCAGCCTTTGACGGATCAATTGACTGAGCTCTTCGCCTTCGCGCTGACGGGACTCGGCAAATTCAGAGAGCGTGTCATCCAGCAACGCCAAAGCGTCTTGTTGCAGACTTTCATCGTCAGGTCCGGATTCTTCCAGCACACCGGGCCAGCGCAACACATCGGACACGCGCAGCGGGTGAGTCTCCGGACACAGCGTCAGCACTTGTTGGCTGAGTGCGCCGAGCTTTTTTACCAGATCCGTGTTGAGGGCCTGGCTGTTGCCCTGATCAACTTTGCCCTGAATACGGAGCTGGATGTCGATCTTGCCGCGGGTAAAACGTTTGCGCAGCAGATCCCGCACAACCGGTTCAACAATGCGCAGACTGTCAGGCACCCGAATCCCGGGTTCGAGAAATCGATGATTTACTGAGCGAATTTCCCAACTCATTGTTCCCCAATCAAATTCTTTTTGCTTGCGAGCAAAGGCGGTCATGCTGGATACCATCAAACTCCCTCCCGTTATTATGTTTTTCAGGCGGAAGTGTAACCGATTCGGTCCTGACAGGTGCGCCCTTGATGAAATTGCCGGGCGAATACGGGATAATCCTGCGCTACATCAATCAAGACTATCTCATAAAGCTGTCTACAGAGGTTCCATGCACGATTCCAGTACACAAACCCCGTCTTCAATTATCCGCCCGAGCCTGCGCTTGCCACACCAGTTGCGCGATATAAAACTGACTCGCCACTTTACAAAACATGCTGAGGGTTCAGTTTTGGTGGAATTTGGCGATACCAAGGTGATCTGCACTGCGACAGTAGAGGACTCTGTGCCGCGGTTTTTAAAAGGCACGGGTACCGGCTGGGTGACTGCGGAGTACGGTATGTTGCCTCGTTCTACAGGCACCCGTATGGACAGGGAGGCGTCGCGCGGCAAACAAGGCGGGCGGACGCTGGAAATTCAGCGATTGATTGGTCGCTCCCTGCGCGCGGCGCTTGATATGAAGTTGTTGGGTGAAAACACCATCAAACTGGATTGCGATGTGATTCAG
>JAUSPW010000502.1 GCA_030652635.1 Pseudohongiella sp.
CCGAGTGGCTGAAGGCGCGCCCCTGCTAAGGGCGTATAGGTTAATACCCTATCGAGGGTTCGAATCCCTCTCTCTCCGCCATTATTAAATGGTGGATTCTTTGATGTGATTAAAGAGTTACACCTGTATCTGTTTTAACAGATATATGAGATAAAAATAGGCCGGTATCATCTGATGATTACCGGCCTATTTTATTGCAGTATTCTTGTTTATTTTCATTTTAAATCCCGTTGTTGCTTGTTGTTATTTGCTCAAAATTTTGCGATTGGCTGCAAATTTTCGATTGCTTATTATCTGTTGCTGAATACGGGTGCTGACCAATTGGTCAAAACAGCAGCAGTGACATTCTGATCAGAACAATATTATTCCAGTCCAATAAAACTGAACTTCATGCTGGTTCGAACAGTTACTGCTTCACCAGCGTCAGCGATCACAGGTTCAAATTTCCAGTCACCAATTGCTGCCAGCGCTGCGCGGCTGAATGCGCGGTAGCTTGACTCTGCAATAGCTGGTTCGGAAACTGTGCCGTCAGGCATTACAGTAAATTCAACTACGGTATAACCTTCAACACCAGACAATTCAGCACGACGTGGATACTCAGGAATTGATGTTTCAACAGCGCGCAATTCTTTGCTGCTTTTGTACAATTCTGTTGTGTCAGCGCTTGCACCGATAGAAATCAGTGAGCTACCAACCAGACCAGCCAGTACAGCAACTTTCAGTGTTAATGCTTTCATAGGTCCACCTCAAAAAGTTTGATGATCAAATTTGGTTAATCCCATCCTGGGAAGGCTAACTGTCTACATCCAAAGACAATTACATCAAAGCAATGATTGTGCCATAAGTTAAAAGATCAATTATTACAGTGAGATAGTGCAATTTGTGATGGATTGATCTACACCAGATGATCGCTCAGTGCCCATTTTTAAAGCAGTGTGCACAACTATGAATCATAACAGGACAGCGTGTTGGCAAATGCTAGTGACAGAGTATTGTCATTTATCCGAATTGTTTTATGTATGAGGCGTCTGCAAATCTGAATAAATTCATGTTACCGTTCAAATTACACGGCTCTCGCTAGACAACAACAATAACGTTACAAGAGGTCTTTCTCATGCATCATCGATTGCTGCCACTCGCGATTTGTTTAAGTTCCATGCTTGCCTGTTCAGATCCCGGTGGTTCTGAGCAGGCAAGCAGTTTGGGTTCAACAAATACTGGTGTATCCCTCGCGGTACTTTCGAGTCAGAGAGAGCACATTACTGGCGGAACTGCCTTGATTGCGTTGACAGGGGACGGTGTTTCTATAACGCCTTCATTGGTTCAATTCAGGGCAAATGGACAGCCATTGAACGTAATACGCACAAACTCGTCGGGTGATGAACAACAATGGCTGGTGAGCGGAATCCCGCTAGGTCAACACACTCTCGAAGCGTTTTCAGACAATGAACAAACGTTGGCCAGTATCGAGATTGTGTCTCACCCCATAACGGGGCCGGTCTTTTCTGGTCCACAGCAATACCCTTTTGTCTGCAGCAGTGTGCTTGAGTGGGGTGTGCAACCAATTGTTGATCATCAGGAAGCCTGGGGATTTCCGGTTCTGGATGCGTCTGACAATGTAATCGGATACAGCAAAGACTGCACTATAGAGCCTTATGTCGAATACCAGTATCTCAATACTGAAGGTCAGTATATTGCGATGCCTGAAGACGGCACCCGGCCGGCTGATATGACAACCACCACCCTGAGCGACGGGCGGGAAGTGGACTTTGTGATCCGATGGGAGCGCGGCACTATCAACCGATTTTTGTACAGCTACGCCGTACTGGCAGATGCCGCCGACCGGTCGCAAACCCCGCTTGATCCAGGGACAGTAAACTGGAATGGCAGATTGTTGTATCACTTTGAGGGTGGAGTAGGGGTAGGGCATTTTCAAGGCCGTCTGAACGCTGGAAGGGCGCG
>JAUSPW010000517.1 GCA_030652635.1 Pseudohongiella sp.
GGCTTCTGTACAAACTGCGCAAACTGACATTGCGCCTGCACCCATTATCGATACGGTGCCCGACGTCAGCCAGATAACCCTTCCGACCACCGCAACCATCCAGTATGGCAGTAAACGATAAAGAGGACGCTGCACCATGAAAATCCTGTCCGGAATCTTAGCCAGTTACCTGGCAATCGCAGCCCTGTCTCTGACTGTCGCCGCAAAGGTTCATGCAGCGCCAGATGTGGACGCGGTGGAGCGCTCCATTGTGCGGGTCGTCATTGGTGGTCATGGCACGGGTTGGGTGGTCAGCCCTGGCGTGGTTGCAACCAACTGGCATGTCGCCGAAGGTCAAACCACCTACGATATTATTCCTGCCGGGACTACTGAGACTTACCGTGGCACCTTGCGTTGGATAGGTAACAGCGAGCGTGACATCGCCTTGATTGACGTACCTGGCTTACCGCTTGAACCGTTCACCATTCATACCGGCGACCCACGTCGCGCCAGCCAGTCGTACACGGTTGGTTTCCCCGGGTTGGGCGATGACCTGACAGGCCGTGCCAACACCAATGTCAGTGTGTATGGCGGCACTATCGCACTGGTGGTCGAAAACAGTGCCGGGGTCAAGATCATTCAGCACACCAATATTGTGAATGCGGGTAATTCGGGCGGCCCCTTGCTGGATAACTGCGGTCGGGTGCTGGGTTTAACAACATGGGGCGTAGAGAACCAACAATATCAAGCGGATTTTATCTGGGCATCCGTTCATGTCAGTGAACTTGCGCGACAGATGGACAGTCTTGGCATTAGCTATCAGAACGACCCATCCGCGTGTGTTGATGCCGCAGCTGGGACCGTCAACTTTGATACCACCGCGCTGGACTCGCAGTTATCAACGCAAAGCCAGGCTTTGTCCCAGCAAGAGGCAGCGCTCTCTCAACAAGAAGCTGCGCTATCAGAGCAAAGCAAGGCACTGGAACAAGTTACCCGACAGATCTACACCTATGGCAGTGCTGGGGCAGTGCTGCTAGCTTTAACGCTTGCACTGGCTCTTCGCCGTCCGCGCCAACAAATTGTGCATGCGCTTGGCAGTGTCAGCCGCAAGATCACTGGTTTTCAGCCCGAGCGTTATACCGATCGCGCTGTTGGTCGCCCGGCAGCACCTGCAAAATCAGGGTTAACCCTGTCAGGAAGCATCTCGGGCAGAAACATCAGTCTGCCACTTGAGATTAAAACGCTGTCGAAGGAAGCTCACGGCATCAGTCTGGGACGTCAACGCGATCTAGTGGACTTTTGTTTGGAAGATCCGACCGTTTCGCGTCGCCACTTGCGTTTCAGTCTTAACAATTCATCCATTGAGGTCGAAGACCTGAACTCAAGTGGTGGGACCTACCTCAATGGCAAGCAGCTGTTGCCTTTCCGCAAGGCTGCGGTCAAAGTAGGCGACCGTCTGAAGCTCGGCAATGTGGAGCTTTGGGTCAGTCAATTGTAGACAGTGAGGGGATTACGTGAACTATCGTTATATCGGCAAAAGTGGCCTGCGTGTCAGCCCCATCTGCATGGGCACCATGAGTTTTGGCAGCTGGAGCGACGAAAAAGAGTCTTTCAGAGTTCTGGATAAAGCGTACGAGCGCGGCATCAACTTTTATGACACCGCTGAAGTGTACCCGGTGCCGCCGAGAGTGGAGACTGCGGGGCTGACCGAAACCATCTTCGGCAAATGGATCAAAACCAAAAACCGTGATTCGTTGATCATTGCCACCAAGGTCGCGGGCGCGGCATCCGGATGGTTTGTACCGCCTATTCGCGCGGGCATGACCGCAATTGATCGTCATCATATTGAGCGCGCCGTTGAGGGTAGCTTGCAGCGCATGGGTCTGGATTATATCGATCTGTATCAGGTGCATTGGCCGGATACCGTGGTGCCTATTCAGGAGTCGATGGCGGCGTTGGATCGTCTGGTGGAAGCGGGCAAGGTACGTTATCTGGGTACGTCCAACGAAAATGCCTATGGTCTGACCAAGGCGAACACGGTGGCGGACTATGAGGGGTATGCGCGTTTTCAGTCGATTCAGAATAACTTTTCTTTGTTGAATCGGCGTTTTCTGGATGAACTGGCGTTGGTGTGTCGTAAGGAGAATGTGTCGTTGCTGCCGTATTCGCCGATTGGCGGTGGCATGTTGAGTGGCAAGTACAATACGGACAAAATCCCGGGGAACAGTCGGTTTGGTGAGTATCTTCAGCTTGAGAATCCGCGGCAGCGTGCGATGGCGGATCGTTTTCTGAACAAGGGGACGTTGGCATCGACGGCGCGTTATATGGAGATTGCGCGGGAGGCGGGGATGTCGCCAACGACGTTGGCGGTGGCGTGGAGTATGAATTTCGATTTTGTGGCATCGACTATCATCGGAGCGCGGACGGCGGATCAGCTGGATGAGTCGTTTGCGGCGTTGGATGTGACGTTGTCACCGGAAGTGCTAAAGGCGTGTGATGCGGTGCATCGGGATATTTTGTATCCGATGGGGTGATGCTTAGCTTTTGATTGCAGTGCGCACGGGGAGTACTGCACAGGTCTTTGTTTGGAAAACGCACGGGGAGTGTAGCGCCGTACCTGACCGGCCGCATCCTTTTGTCCGGCACCCGGCGCTGCGCAACTCGACCTTCGCGGCTGCGCCGCTCGGGACTCGG
>JAUSPW010000522.1 GCA_030652635.1 Pseudohongiella sp.
CAGGCTGGCTGATTGCGCCGCGCACTTTGAATGGTCCACTGATCCATTGCAATGATGCCATGCACAATCGGAGAGCCAGAGATGTTGTTACCGATGCCGTATATCACCGCTACTTTTGCTATCTGCTCTTGATCAAGCGCGGGCATCACGTCGCCTGAGCGCAGGGAAATCGTCTGTGTTTCCTGTCCCACAGTCGCACGCAGCACTGGCTCATCCAGCAGCATCTCAATGCGGAAATTACCCAAAGGTGTGCTGTCGTCAGGTGCAATCCGGCCAATGTTGCAGCAATCAGTCAGATTTAAGGGTTGCAAACCATTCAGCCGCTGTTCGGTGCTCAGTTCTGGCATGGCCTGATACAACATGACAAAGCCAGAGAGGCACCACAGAGTCATCAAAAGGCCAACCGCGACCGCAAGATAACGGTGTATTTGTAGAATCAGGCGCATCACTTAGAAGCTGTACTGATAATTCAGGTGCAAAGTACGTGGCACAGCGAGTCGTTGCCAGAGAAAACGCTCTTGAGTGGGAGAGCCAGCCAGAATTGCAGAGTTCACGGCAGTCGCCAGTTCTGCATCCAGCAAGTTTTCGATCCTGAGGGTAACTCGATGTTTCTCCGCAGCATCCAGATAGGCATGCGCGCCTGCATCTACAATATAAGTGTCGCCATAAGTCTGCGTACCAAACCCAGTCACCGAGGCGGTTTTTTGGCCTACATACTTTACTGCCAGATTAGCGCCTAACGGCAAACGCTGTGATGCATAGGACAGAGCACCTTTGTATTGACGTCGTGGTCGATCTGCAATTTGCTCATTGGTGCCACGTGCCTCTTCTTTGCTATAGGTATAGCTGACATCAAATGAAAGCGACGCACTGATAGGCCCACCAAAAAGAAACTCACCTCCGCGGACCGTTACTTCATCAGCAATATTGATGAATGTGCGGGTGAATCCGGTGGGGAATTGTCCTACCAGTTCTACTGGAATTGGCGCAGTTGTAATCAGATTGTCGACCTTTCTGTCCCAGCCAGTCAGTTGCCAATTGAACTGTTGTGAAGACAGACTCAGGTGGCCGCCTACCGAAAGGTTAACGCCAAAGCTTTCTTCAGGGGCAAGATTGGGATTGCCATGTGTACAATTCTGGCCCGTTGGACAGTGAATACGGTACAAGTTTTCGGCGCTTGGCAGCATAAACGACGTCGCCACCATGCCTTGCACGTACAACGAATCGCTCAATTCATATAGACCTGAGGCGTTCCAGACAGTTGAATCATTGCCACCGGTCTCGTTGTAGCGCACACCTGCGGCAAACCGCGCTCTGTCAGACAACTCATCACTGCTGCGGATCTGAGTATAGACGGCATGCACATCTTCACGTAGCCCGGCGATCAGCAAAACCTCGTCTTGACCCTCGTAAGTTTGAAAGTCATAACCAAGATGGTATTCAAACAAGCGGTGCGGTTTAAAAACCGTAGCCGCGCTGAAACCCATATCTTCATAGCCCCAAT
>JAUSPW010000531.1 GCA_030652635.1 Pseudohongiella sp.
CGCCTCGGAGGCCGCTTGCACATCATCAATCAACACGGGGATATTCGACGCAAAACCAGCCAGATCCTGAGTGACACTGTCTCGCGACTCGCCCAGCGGATTGAGCAAAAAAAATACTAGGCCTTGATCTTGGTAGCGCTGCTGTGCGCTTAAAAATGTTGGTAGAGCTGCCCTGATTTCGTTGGCACCATTAGCATGCACTAGAAATACCACCGCTTTATTATTGTTGTACCACGCCATATGATGAAAGTAGCCTTGGTGGTCCAACAAAGAAAAATCTCCAGCGGTTTTTCCAGAGGCGTAACTGAGCGCACTGCCCGCCATAAAAACCAACGCAGACAATATTGAACCGATCAGTAAGTTGCCCGTATTCTTACGCATTGTCATGGGATTATCTCCAGAGTAAGCATTGTGTTTCTGGAGAGTATGCTTATTGAACATCTGTTTTTTTGATCAGAGTCAATATTTATTCCGATCTTCAGCTGCGCCCGGACAACAAAGCTGCATTCCCACCCGCAGCTGCAGTGTTGATCGACAGAGTTTGTTCAGTGGCAAAACGATACAACTGAAGAGCATCACACGCCTCATCCACAGCAAGCACCGGCAGGATTGCACCAGGTCGGTGTGACACCTGCTGTTGCACAACACGCGCTAGCGCACTATCAGCACGTGTAAGCACAACGCCGACAATTGTCGGCAAACTGACAATGCTGTGGTCGGCGCCCTCCAGTAATTGCAGTGTTGCTCCAGGCACGCCTGCCTGCAACATGGCTGCTAACAATGTCTGCGCAACAGGCATACTGCTGCGATCAGGCAACAGGGCCACGGCATTGCCCGCCAACAATGCTGCGCTCACTACCGCGGTCAGCACAGGCGCTGTGGCGCCGGCGCTTAACACCACAAATACCCCACGGCCGCGGCTGCGCAACTCATTGCTCTCACCCGTTGGCCCGGGCAAGGCATGTGGCGCAAGGTCAATCAGTGCCTGAGCGACCATCAGTTCAACGACTTGAAAACAGTCTGGAGGCAATGCCTTGGCCACACCTGAAATCACGCTGGCTCGCTGTTCCAACGCTACTGCACACCACTGCGTAAAACCATGCTGCAAGCGAGCCAGACCTGCCTTAACTTCTGTCACCACAACAATATTTGAAGAGACTGCCAGCACATTTTTTACAGTGTCAGTTTCCATAACTACAGGGAGATCTGCCGTGACAGATGGATTACCTGCAGATCGTGAAACTGCCACAAATCGGCGCAAATAAAACGGCCCACCGGCTTTAGGACCGGTGCCAGACAACCCCTCGCCTCCAAATGGCTGCACACCCACTACAGCACCAATCATGTTGCGATTGACATACACATTGCCCACATGAGCTGCTGCCGCGAGCTGCAGAGCACGACTGTCTATGCGGGTCTGAATGCCCATGGTCAGTCCATATCCCAAGGCATTGATCTGTGTCACCACTGAGTCTGGCTCGCCTTGCCAGCGCAACACATGTAACACAGGACCAAAAATCTCGGTGCCAAGGTCACTGATACGTGCTATCTCAAAAGCCACCGGTGCAATGATGCGATCAGCAGCGTCAGTCGCGTTTTTCCCAGGTAATAAGGCAGTGCGTGGCACCTCATAAATCAACTGCGCCTCACGTTTTAATCGAATGATGTGAGCATTGATATTGTTGAATGCTTCGTCATCTATTAACGGGCCAACATCTGTGGCCAGATCGGTGGGGTCACCCAATTGCAAGGATTGCATGGCACCGGTCAGCATCTCAATCACGCTGTCGGCGATACTGTCATGCACACACAACAAACGCAGCGCAGAACAGCGTTGTCCCGCAGAGCGGAATGCACTGTGCACCACCGCATCCACCACCTGTTCTGGCAATGCCGTGGAATCCACCAGCATGGCATTAATACCACCAGTTTCTGCGATCAATGGAACCATTGGTTCAGGCTTAGATGCCAACACTCGGTGAATAATCTGCGCCACTTGCGTTGATCCGGTAAAACACACGCCAGCGCAGTGCCCGTGCGCGACCAGTGCTGCGCCAACGCGTTCTCCAGCACCATGCAACATGATGAGCGCCTGCGCTGGCACACCGGCTTGATGCAGTAATTCCACCATACGCACAGCAATAAACGGGGTTTGTTCTGCGGGCTTGGCCGCTACGGTGTTGCCGGTTACCAAGGCCGCGGCAATTTGTCCGGTAAAAATGGCCAGCGGAAAATTCCAGGGACTGATACAAACAAAGACCCCGCGCCCATCTCGTTGGCAGCCCTGTTGTTGGTAGCCCACTAGCAGTGTCTCGGATTCATCGGCGTAATAACGCAAAAAATCGACTGCTTCGCGCACTTCAGCGACCGCATCGCCGGCGGTTTTAAAAGCTTCTTTGATCAGCAGCGCGCAGAATTCTGGCAGACGCGATTCCAACACATCCGCCGCGCGGCGCAGAATGGTCGCGCGTTCATGCGGCGACTTGCTATTCCAGACCGGAAAATTCTCTGATAGCTGCGTCATGGCCGCATGGATATCGTCAGCGGTGGACTCGGCCACTATTGATATGTGCGCAGTGCTAAGCGCCTGTAGGATAGTTGCGCGCTGCGGGTAGTCCGCCAGATCAAGGCCAATTGAATTCAGACGTCCAGTTGACAGGGAACCCTTAAGAGGATCGCGAAACAGATCGCGCGGCAAGGGCAGTGCTACCTCCTCTGACAGCTGTGTCAACGGCGATGCCAGCAACTCAGGCGGAGCTACTGAAGGATCTGCCAACTGATGCACAAATGATGAATTGGCACCATTCTCCAGTAACCTGCGCACCAGATACGCAAGCAGGTCCTTGTGCTCACCTACCGGCGCATACACACGACAGGCAATTGCGGGATCCTTGAGCACCTCACGGTATACGCCCTCGCCCATGCCATGTAAACGCTGCAGCTCGAAGGCCGCGCCTGCATTTTTTGCCAGGGTCACAATCGCCGCAATTGTGCCGGCATTGTGACTGGCAAATTGGGGATAAATGACATCAGCATGATCGAGCAGGGCCTTGGCACACGCGAGGTAAGACACATCGGTATGCTGTTTGTGTGTGAACACCGGGTAAGCTGGCAAACCCATCTCTTGCGCCCGTTTGATCTCGCCATCCCAGTATGCGCCTTTGACCAGTCGTACCATAAAGCGCAATTGGTGCCGTCTGGCAATATCAGCCACGACGTGGATCAGCTCCAGGGCGCGCGTTTGATAGGCCTGTACCGCCAGCCCAAAACCTAGCCAGTGCGGAAACTGCAAAGCAATACGCTGCGCCAGCGCCTCAAACACCTCCAGCGACAATTCGAGGCGGTCCACTTCTTCTGCATCCATGGTGAGGTTGATGTTGGCGGCCGCCGCCCGTTCAATCAACTGCCAAACGCGCGGCAACAACACCGTAAACACACGCTCGCGCTGCAAAATCTCATACCGGGAAAACAAAGCGCTGAGCTTGATGGAGATGCCATCACAGGCAGCAGGTGATGCGGTAGGTACTGCTGTCGGCGAGCCCGCGATCGCTGCGATCGCATGCAAATATGCCGCGTGATAACGGCGGGCGTCTGCGTCGGTACGAGCACCTTCACCCAGCATGTCATACGAAAATCGCAAATGAGCCTGGCGGCGACGCGCGCGGCTGGCCTCATCCATCGCCTCCTGAATAGTGCGACCCAGAACAAATTGCCGACCCAGTAACTGTATTGCCCGCACCGTTGCCGCGACCACGGTTTCTGCGCCCAGACGGGTCAACACACCGCCGGAACCTTCAGCATCAGGCAGGAATTTTTTGGACAAGGCGATGGCCGAGGCAGACAAACTCGCAAACAGGCTGTGCTGCTGTTGTGTGTCGCCGGTATGTTCATGGGAATTGCCATCGAACCTGGCCCGACCGAGCTGATCAGCGGTGAGCGCAATGGCGCTGGGGATGTCAGGCACACGCAGCAGGGCTTCCGCCAGACGCATCAGCGCCAGCCCTTCATTGCTGGTAATGGGGAATTCGCGCAGCAGAGATTCCATGGCCCAGAACGGTGCCGGGTTGGCGCGCACTTGCTCCACCCAGGGTCTGGCCAGTGACAGCACCAATGACCAATCCAGCGCTTCATCTGGCACATTCGCAGCCAACGCCCGCACCACCGCCAACTCCGTGCGGTAAGGGCTCGGTAGTCGGGGCTGTTCAGGTGGCAGCGCAAACGCGCTCATGGCTCGCCCTCACATCAGTGAATGCAGCGTTTAATCCAGCGGCAGCTGAATGTTAAAACTGGTACCGAGTTGCTCATCCGATGTCACTGACATGTGGCCACGGTGATGTTCGGTAATAATAAAATACGGATACGACAAACGATGCTCGACCGGGAACGACGTCTGGTTTGTAGAGATCGCAAAAAATGGTTCAAAAATATCAAGCTGCTCGTCGGCATTCAGACATTTGCCTCGGTGCCCCACCTTGATCCACAGCGAGTCCATGAACTCACCCACCTCAACACTGATCCTTGGTTTGTTGTCCGACAATTCTGCGCCTTCCTGCAGCGCGTAGAAGGCACTGCGCAGCAGTCGGGTGAAGACCTGTTCCAGCTCAGATGGGAAGCAGGAAATCTGCGGCAAGGATGCCGCATAACTGCGACGGATCTCGATATCACGGAACGCGAGACCATCAGAATTTGTAAACAGATCTTTCGCCAGTTCAATACTGCGATCCATGACCGCCGAAACATCGGCGGTCTGGCGTGTGTTGTGGTGACTGCCCGCCAGCTCCAGCAGATTCTGTGCGATAGCTTTGGACTGCTGGGCACTTTGCCGCACCGTCTCAACTTCTTTCAGCAGAAATTCAGTGACCGGCCCGAGCTCAGCCGCTTCTATCTGTTGGCGCGCAGCAGAGACACGTTTAAAGATGGTGTTGATCGGCAAACTGATGTCGTAGGCCATGGCAGAGGCCAGTTCGCCTAACGCAGACAGTTTGTCACGCTCGGCTACTTTACTTTCAGCGTTGACCTGTTTGGTGATGTCGGAAATCAGAATCACAATGCCAGTATCGTCATCGTGTTCCAGTCGATACAAGGTGATGTCAAAACTATATTGACCGCGCTGTGTGTGCTTCACCTTCAAAGTCTGGCCGCTGTCCAGCACACTGCGCACCTGTTCTTCGGTGAGTGTGATTGCCGGATGGGCTGCCCACAGGTTCATGCCAGCTACATCCGCAAACGGGCGTCCGGTGGTATCTTCCGCCACCTTGTTCCACTGTGTCACCTGTAAGGCTTGATTCAGACCAATCAACATCACAGGCATGGAATTGACGATGCTGCCGATGTACGCCTCGCGTTTGCGCAGTTGATCTGCCGTTTCACGCAGGTCTGCGGTGCGCTCGGCAACGCGATCTTCCAGGGTGGCTTTGATTTCAGTCAGTGCGCGATTCGAACGCATGGCGCGTCGGTGCGCGCGCACCAGAAAAACCAACACAAACAAGAGCGTTAATATCAATAAACTGGCGCTGGTGTTGGCGATGTATTGCCAATTGGTACTGCCATCTTGCTCGCGGAATACTGCAAAAATATCAGCGTGAGCACGCAGACTCAGGCTGGCAAGCACGATCAGGGTCAACAGTTGTTTCATGCACTCGGTCTCGCAATCTTTCTTGAAAATGAATAATAGAAGTGATTTTACCGGATTAGCAACACTCTTGGCGCGCGGATGCGATTCAATCTATAGTCTGCCCATCACCAATCATTACATCGCAGACCGCTGGGGACCCATCCATGTTCCGCATCCCACTGTTGTTGCAAGACATTATACGTTTACGCGCAATTTTTCCCGTTGCGGTCATTTGTGCAGGCGTGGGTTTCCAACCGGTATCTTTGGCCCAGTCCCTTGATACAAGCCATTCAACAGAGTTTGATCTGCAGGCACATCGTGGCGGAATCGGCCTGGTCACCGAAAGCACGCTGCAGGCGTTTGCCAATGCACTTGAACTGGGTGTCAGCACGCTGGAGCTGGACACACAGGTCACCAAGGACGCTTATGTCGTGGTCACGCACGACCGGCAGGTGCTGGCGCACCGCTGTCTGGACACAGCCCCGGCGTTTGCCAACGATGAAGATTTTCCCTATGCGGGCAAATACATCAAGGACCTGACGCTGGCACAGGTGCGCACGCTGGACTGCGGTTCACAGCAGGCAGAGGCACATCCACAGCAACGCACCGTGCCGGGCGCCAACATCGTTTTGCTCAGCGAAGTCTTTGATCTGGTCAAACGTTACCGTGCGCATGATGTGATGCTGAATATTGAAACTAAAGTGGAAGCGGGTGCTCCCCATGAAACCGCGCCGCGGGAGCAATTTGTGCAGGCAGTCTTGGCGCAGATTGCGCTGCACAACATGCAGCATCAGGTCAGTATCCAGAGTTTTGACTGGGGTGCGTTGATGTTGGCAAAACAACTGGCGCCTGAACTGCCCTTGATTGCCCTGTCCAACGCGCAGTCGTTTTTGCAATGCGGGCAGCCCGGTGCGTCATCCTGGACAGGTGGCATCGACATGGATGATTTTGACTGCAATCTGCCTGCCGCCGCTGCATCGTTTGGGGCATGGGCAATATCCCCGGTGCATGGCGCGCCACAAAATGCCGGCATTCATGATGTGGGTTACAGCGCATTTACTACCCGCGAGATGGTGG
>JAUSPW010000545.1 GCA_030652635.1 Pseudohongiella sp.
CAGCACTGCGTAAAGTATGCCGTGTACGTTTGACCAATGGTTACGAAGTCACCTCCTACATCGGCGGTGAAGGTCACAACTTGCAAGAGCACTCCGTGATCCTTATTCGTGGCGGTCGTGTTAAAGACCTTCCAGGTGTGCGTTACCACACTATCCGCGGTAGTTTGGATACTTCCGGCGTGGCAGCACGTCGTCAGGGTCGTTCCAAGTACGGTGCGAAGCGTCCGAAGAATAAGTAAGCAGATAATTTTTTTAACCAGTAAGGCCGCGTGACATCGATTATTAATCTTTGTGTATTGCGGATTACCTGAAACGGAATAGGTGATTTATGCCCAGAAGACGTGTAGCGGCAAAACGAGAAATATTGCCCGATGCAAAATACGGCAGCAAAGTGCTGGCGAAATTTATGAACCATGTAATGGAAGACGGTAAAAAGTCAGTCGCCGAGAAGATCGTATACGGCGCGTTGGCTACTGTTTCCAAGAACGGCGCAAATGCGCTGGAAACCTTTGAAAAAGCCCTGGATGCAATTGCACCGATGGTTGAGGTGAAATCTCGCAGGGTGGGTGGTGCAACCTATCAGGTTCCAGTCGAAGTTCGAGCCGAGCGACGCGCAGCGCTGGCGATGCGCTGGTTGGTTGATCACGCGCGCAAGCGTGGAGAAAAATCAATGGCACTTCGTCTTGCAGGCGAGATATCAGATGCTGCGCAAGGTCGCGGCAGCGCGGTTAAAAAGCGTGAAGACGTGCATCGTATGGCTGAGGCCAACAAAGCATTCTCTCACTACCGCTTCTAATAGTTTCTTTTAATTCATATCAATAAAGATATAGGTGCGACAGTGGCCAGGAAAACCCCTTTAAGCCGGTACAGGAATCTCGGAATCGTAGCTCACGTTGATGCGGGTAAAACAACCACATCTGAGCGAATTCTGTTTTATACCGGTGTTAACCACAAGATTGGTGAAGTACACGACGGCGCTGCAACCATGGATTGGATGGAGCAGGAGCAGGAGCGTGGTATCACTATTACTTCTGCGGCAATTACCACTTTCTGGAAAGGAATGACGCAGCAGTATGAAGAGCACCGTATCAATCTGATTGATACCCCTGGCCACGTTGATTTCACCATTGAAGTTGAGCGTTCGCTGCGAGTGCTTGATGGTGCGGTTGTTGTGCTTTGCGCTTCTTCAGGTGTTCAGCCTCAGACTGAAACGGTATGGCGTCAAGCAAACCGTTATCAGGTTCCACGTATGATATTTGTTAACAAGATGGATCGCGCCGGTGCAGACTTCCTCAAGGTCGTCAAACAGGTGAAATCACGCTTGGGCGCAAATCCTGTGCCGATGCAGCTTGCGATTGGTGCTGAAGAAACCTTCAAAGGTGTAATCGACCTGGTGAAGATGAAGAGCATTGTCTGGAGCGAAGAAGATCAGGGTGTTTCTGTTACGTATGAGGAAATTCCTGCCAGCATGCAAGCTGAAGCTGACAAGTGGCGCGAACATCTTGTAGAGGCGGCTGCAGAAGCTAACGAAGAGTTCATGAACAAGTATCTCGAAGGTGAAGAGCTCACTGAAGAAGAGATCAAGATCGGCATCCGCCAGCGCACATTGGCTAGTGAGGTTGTCCCGACGTTCTGTGGTTCAGCGTTTAAGAATAAAGGTGTACAGGCGGTATTGGACGGCGTAATCGACTATCTGCCTTCGCCTACTGAAGTAAAAGATATCGAAGGTACACTGGAAGATGGCACGGTTGTAAGTTGCATATCCAGTGATGATGCCCCGTTCGCAGCCTTGGCTTTCAAAATTGCAACAGACCCGTTTGTAGGTACGTTAACGTTCTTTCGCGTGTACTCCGGTACATTGAATTCCGGTGACGGCGTATACAATTCGGTCAAGAGCAAAAAAGAGCGTGTGGGCCGTATGGTGCAAATGCGCGCCAACAACCGTG
>JAUSPW010000550.1 GCA_030652635.1 Pseudohongiella sp.
GAGCACTCGATGTGCCAGCCTGGTCGGCCGTATCCCCAGGGAGAATCCCAGCCCACTTCTTCATCCGTGGCTGACTTCCATAGCGCAAAATCACGCGGATCCCGCTTCAGCTCACCAATTTCAATCCGGGCACCGGCCAGCAATTCATCCAGATTGGTGTTGGAGAGTTTGCCATAAGGCTCAAATTGTCTGACGGCGTAATACACATCCCCATTATCAGCACGGTAGGCAAAATCACCCGCAATCAGCTTTTCAATCATGCTGATGATCTCGGAAATGTGCGCTGTTGCCCTCGGTTCACTGTCGGGCTTCAACACAAACAAGGCGTCTTCATCCTCGCGGGTAGCCTTGATAAATCGCGCCGTCAGATCCTCAAAATACTCACCATTCTCTGAAGCCCGTCGCAAAATCTTGTCGTCAATATCAGTGATATTGCGCACGTAGTTCACTTGGTAACCCAGAAATCGCAGATAGCGCACAACCACATCAAACGCTACAAACATGCGCGCATGGCCGATATGACTATAGTCATAGGTAGTCAATCCGCACACATACATGCTGACTTTACCGGGCTCAATCGGAACAAAACTTTCCTTTTGGCGGGTGAGCGAATTGTGTATTTTTAACGCGTTGGTTTTCATCCGTTTGTTTTGGTCCATGAGTCACGCAAGCTGACAGTGCGATTAAAAACCAGCGCATCGGGGCGCGAGTCGAATCGATCTACACAAAAATAACCTTCCCGCTCAAACTGAAAACTCTCTTCTGCCGCGGCACTCGCCAGTGACGGTTCAACCAGACAATCCGTCAGCACTTGCAGAGAATCCGGATTCAGACTGTTTTTGAAATCCCCGAGTGCCTTGTCATCAGGATTGGCGTTATTGAACAGTCTGTCATAAATACGGACTTCAGCGCGTAATGCGCCTTCTGCCGGTACCCAATGAATAACGCCTTTGACCTTGCGACCTTGTGGATTCTGCCCCAATGTCGCAGGATCAAGCGAGCACAACAACTCGATAACCTTGCCGTTTTGATCTCGAATAACGTCCTCACACTTGATGACATACGCGCCTCTGAGGCGCACTTCATCACCGGGACTCAGTCGCTTGTATCCCGGTGGGGGCGTTTGCTCAAAATCGGTCTCATCAATATACAGAGTCGGGCCAAATTGAATCTGCCGATTACCAATATCCCTTTTGGGATGACGCGGCAAAGACAGAGTCTGCGCCTGCTCGTCGGTAAAATTAATGAGCGTGACTTTCAGCGGTCGCAACACGCACATGGCTCGGGCAGAGTGCTCATCAAGATCTTCGCGAATGCAGTGCTCGAGCATCCCCACATCAACAATACTCTCGCTGCGACTCATGCCAATTATGTCGCAGAAACGACGAATCGAAGCGGGTGTAAACCCTCGTCGACGCAATCCCGACAACGTTGGCATACGCGGATCATCCCAGCCATTGACAAGTCCGAGCTCGACCAGCTCTTTCAATTTGCGTTTGCTCATCACATTGTAATTAATGTTCAGACGGGCAAATTCAGTTTGCTCTGGCAACACATAATTGATGTCGTCGGGCAAATTTCCCAGTTCAAGACAGGCGTTCTTGAGTGAGTCTAGTGTCAGATTGTTTAGAATCCAGTCATACAGTGGACGATGGTCCTCGAACTCGAGCGTGCACAGCGAGTGGGTAATATGCTCAAGTGCATCTGAAATACAATGCGCATAGTCATACATTGGATACACTTTCCAATAGTCACCCGTCTGGTGATGTTCAACATTGCGAATGCGATAAATGATGGGGTCACGCATGTTGATGTTGGGCGATGACATATCAATTTTCGCCCGCAAACTGTGCTCGCCATCGGCAAACTCACCTTTCTGCATGCGCAAAAACAGCTCAAGATTCTCTTCAAAACTGCGCTCACGATAGGGGCTGTTGCGGCCGGGTTCAGTCAGGCTGCCCCGGTATTCCCGTGCCTGTTCGGGTGTCAGACTGCACACATAAGCCTTGCCGTTGCGAATCAATTGCAGGGCGAAGTCAAACAACTGCTGAAAATACGCGGAGGTATAACGCACCTCACCGTGCCATTTGAAGCCCAGCCAGTTGACATCTGCTTTGATTGCGTCGATAAACTCCTGACTCTCCTTCTCAGGGTTGGTGTCGTCAAAACGCATGTTGCAGGCACCCTGATACTGCTCTGCCAGACCAAAATTCAGGCAGATTGATTTGGCATGACCTATATGGAGAAAACCATTAGGTTCAGGAGGAAAGCGGGTCTGCACACGGCCATCATGCTTGCCCGACGCCAGATCATGATCAATCATGTGGCGAATAAAGTGGGACGGCAGGGTATGGTCAGGGTTGCTGGTGTCAGTCATGGTGGCGAATCTGCTTTCTCATCAGGAGTAAAGTCATTATTATAACCACACTTAACCGTCAGCAATAAGAGGCGGTGATGACTGGATTTCCCGCCCGATAAGCAGGCATTTGCATAGCAGGACAGTAAAGATGATTGTTTTCAAGACAAATTACGGCGACATACAGATTGAGCTGGATTTCGACAAGGCGCCATTGAGCGCTGCCAATTTCCTGGCATACGCCAAAAGCGGATACTACGACGGCACCATTTTCCACCGAGTTATTGATAACTTTATGGTTCAAGGTGGCGGCTTCAAGTCTGGCATGCAACAAAAGACGGCCGGTAAACCGATTCAGAATGAAGCAGATAATGGTCTGGCAAACGAGATTGGCACTCTGGCCATGGCGCGCACCTCAGACCCGCATTCTGCCAGTGCCCAGTTTTTCATAAATGTCGCAAACAACTCTTTTCTTAACCACAAAAGCAAAACCAGCCAGGGCTGGGGTTATGCGGTGTTTGGCAAAGTGACTGATGGCATGGACGTTGTTAACCGCATTAAACAATGCAAAACCGGTTATGTGGCAGGTCATCAGGATGTCCCAGTTGATGAAGTCATCATCAATACAACCATCGTGACCTACG
Organism: Pseudohongiella sp.; assembly: GCA_030652635.1. Lineage (GTDB taxonomy): Bacteria > Pseudomonadota > Gammaproteobacteria > Pseudomonadales > Pseudohongiellaceae > Pseudohongiella. The sequence continues at coordinate 3,001 of JAUSPW010000550.1, forward strand.
ATGAACCCGCAAAAGAAGAGTGATTGACCAACCCAGGAAGACTATGCCGATAACAAACAATAACAACAAAACTCTGTTTATCTCAGACCTGCATATCGACTCAGCCAAAAGCCCCATCATGCAAAGCTTGTTGAACCTACTGGAACAACGGGCGCAAGGGGCCGATGCGCTGTATATTCTGGGCGACCTGTTTGAAGCCTGGGTCGGGGACGATGACATTAATGATGCTGGAGACAAGGTTGCAGCCGCGCTGCATAAACTCAGTCTCCAGGGCACCCGGATCTTTTTGATGCACGGCAACCGGGATTTTTTGTTGGGTGAAAACTATGCGGCACGCTGCGGAGGCTCATTGTTACAGGAACCTTCGATCATCAACTGTTATGGTCAATCTGTGTTGCTGTTACACGGCGACAGCCTGTGTACTCGTGATACGGCCTATATTAACTATCGTAAACAGGTCAGAGAGCCTGCCTGGCAACAAGCGTTTCTGGCGCGGCCATTACTCGAACGGCACATGGTTGCTCAACAGCTGCGCCAGCAAAGCATGGCCGAGAACAGTCATAAAGCCTCTGACATCATGGATGTCACGCATCAGGAAGTGTTAAATCTGCTCGAAGATCAGAACGTAAACCTGATGATTCATGGACACACACACCGCCCAGGCATCCATACCATTCGCTTGCAAAACCCAATAAACGACAAACTTGAAGCAGTGCGCATAGTGCTGGGCAGCTGGGATCAAAAGGCCTGGGTGCTGGAGTTTAGCGCTGAGGGATACGACCTCAAGCATTTCCCCCATCCGACTCATTAATACTTATCTCTGTATCGATGGGGCGCGCCATTTCCGGAAAATACCGGCTAAGGTGCGCTTCGCTCAACACCAATAGCTGTTTATCGACATCTTCAGCGAGCTCTGGCAAAGACAAATGTTGCCAGAGCGGGCGCACGTCAACCCCAAAACTGCCCAGGTCGGTCAGCGCCCGGTGACGTTTTTTTAACAGATTATGCAACCAGATGGCTGGCGGCAAATCTTCGTTAAAAGGCACGGCCAGACGTTTCAGCCCTGATGCCAGATCACTGCGCGAGCGGATAATGAAGCGCTCCTCCATCAATGGCTCGACCAGGCGCGACAGACGGGACAATACAGCGGCCTTTTCCAAATCGCTGTACAGATTCCACTCAATCACTTCCGATGCAAAGCGTTTGCAGCCCCTGCAGATACTGTCGCCTACAGAGGTCGTCGAGCAAATTCCGATACAGGGTGTTTTGATACTGACCAGCTTCATCATAAAAATCCAAATTATGCGTATCCGGCCCTTGGCATTTGGCCTTCGAACTGGAAATTTTTGGCATTCTACACTAGAATCAGAGCCCATTTTTCACCGCTTGCCTTAATGCATTTCGTTTTGATTCACTATTTCTTCTGAAGGGGATTACTGTGTTAGAAGCCTATCGTAAACACGTGGCCGAACGGGCTGAACTCGGCATCGTTGCCAAACCTCTGGATGCCGCTCAGGTTGCTGAATTGGTTGACCTGCTGAAGAATCCACCTGCAGGTGAAGAACAAACCATTGTTGACCTGATCACTAACCGCGTACCTGCCGGTGTAGATGAAGCTGCTTACGTCAAGGCAGGATTCCTGTCTGCTGTTGCCAAGGGCGAAGCCAGCTCTCCTCTGATCGACAAAAAACACGCTATTAAACTGCTGGGCACTATGCTGGGTGGTTACAACATCACCACGCTGGTGCAGTTGCTGGATGACGCCGAACTTGCCGCCGCGGCTGCTGAAGAGCTCAAACACACTTTGCTAATGTTTGATGCCTTCCACGACGTGGAAGAAAAGGCCAAAAACGGCAACGTCTTCGCCAAAGGCCTGATGCAGTCTTGGGCTGACGCCGAGTGGTTCCTGAACCGCCCTGAGCTGGCACAAAAAATGACCTTGTCTGTTTTCAAGGTTCCCGGTGAAACTAACACTGACGACCTGTCTCCAGCACCAGATGCCTGGTCACGCCCTGATATTCCTCTGCATGCACTTGCCATGTACAAAATGCCACGTGAAGGCGTTACCAATGCAGCGAAACAAATTGAAGAGTTAAAGAAAAAGGGTTTCCCGGTTGCGCTGGTTGGCGATGTGATGGGCACTGGTTCTTCGCGTAAATCTGCCACCAACTCCGTGCTTTGGTACATCGGCGATGACATTCCGCACATCCCCAACAAACGTGACGGCGGTGTGTGTATCGGCAGCAAAATTGCGCCAATTTTCTTTAACACCATGGAAGATGCCGGCGCCCTGCCGATTGAATGTGATGTTGAAAACATGAACACCGGTGATGTCATCGACATTTACCCTTATGAAGGCAAAGTGCTGCGCCACGGCACTGACGAGCTGGTGTGCAATTTCGAACTCAAAACCGATGTCCTGCTGGACGAAGTGCGTGCCGGTGGCCGTATCCCATTGATTATTGGTCGCGGTTTAACCGATAAGGCGCGCGCATCCATGGGACTGCCCTACTCCACGGTGTTCCGTCGCCCGACGTCTGCAGCGGATACCGGCAAAGGTTATACCCTGGCCCAGAAAATGGTTGGCCGTGCCTGCGGCGTGGAAGGCGTGCGTCCCGGCACCTACTGTGAACCCAAGATGACTACCGTCGGTTCTCAGGACACCACTGGACCTATGACCCGCGATGAGCTGAAAGATCTGGCTTGCCTGGGTTTCTCCGCGGATCTGGTCATGCAGTCGTTCTGTCATACCGCGGCATACCCAAAACCCGTCGATATTGAAACGCAACACACTTTGCCTGACTTTATCCAGACCCGTGGCGGCGTCGCGCTGCGCCCAGGCGATGGCATTATTCACAGCTGGCTGAACCGTATGTTGCTGCCAGATACCGTCGGCACCGGTGGTGATTCCCACACCCGCTTCCCGATCGGCATTTCGTTCCCGGCCGGTTCCGGTCTGGTGGCATTTGCGGCCGCAACTGGCGTGATGCCTCTGGATATGCCTGAGTCAGTGCTGGTACGTTTCAAAGGGGAAATGCAGCCTGGTATCACCTTGCGCGATCTGGTCAACGCCATTCCCTATGCCGCTATTCAGTCCGGCGATCTGACGGTTGAAAAGAAAGGCAAAAAGAATATTTTCTCAGGTCGTATCCTTGAGATTGAGGGTCTGCCCAATCTGAAAGTGGAGCAGGCATTTGAATTATCTGATGCCTCTGCAGAGCGTTCTGCAGCTGGTTGTACTATTCGTCTGGACCAAGCACCCATTATTGAGTACTTCAAGTCCAACATAGCCCTGCTGCGCTGGATGATCAGTGAAGGTTATGGCGATGCCCGCACGCTGGAACGTCGCGCCCGTGCCATGGAAGCCTGGCTGGACAATCCTGAGCTGTTGCAACCCGATGCGGATGCCGAGTACTACAAAATCATCGAAATTGA
>JAUSPW010000554.1 GCA_030652635.1 Pseudohongiella sp.
CCTGCTCTTAAAATCCTGGCGGTGCCCTTAAAAGCGTGTCGGTTCGACTCCGACCTCCGGTACCAATTACGAAGTTCATGGCGTGAAACACGCCGGACTTCCTGCTCTTAAAATCCTGGCGTTGGTCTACTCCACCCCAAACAAACGACGCAGAAACACCGTCTCTACCTCGCGGCGCAGGTCGTTATTGGCCTTCTTCAGAAAACCATGACCTTCATCGGCGAATAGCACGTAGCTGGTATCAACGCCATTGGCGCGCAACTCTCTCACGACCTGATCAGATTCGGATTGCGGCACGCGCGGATCATTGGCGCCTTGCATCACCAGCATTGGGCGGGTGATACGCGACACATTATTCAGTGGTGAAATGCGTTCAAACACAGCCCGCATGGCAGGATCGCGCTCGTCACCATACTCGGCGCGCCGGTTATCGCGGCGATAGGCCTCAGTATTCTGCAGAAAGCTGATCCAGTTGCTGATGCCATAACGCTCGACTCCGCCAACTAAACGGTCAGAATAATGGATCATAGCCGCCAGCGACATGTAGCCCCCGTAACTCTGCCCATAAACCGCGACCCGTTCAGCATCAAGACCTGGCTGAGTCGTGATCCAGTCCAGCAGTGCGCCGATATCCTTGACGCTGTCTTCACGTTTCTCGGCATTGTCGAGATTCAGGTAGCGGGTACCATAGCCGTCACTGCCCCGCACATTCGGCAGTATGACCACGGCATTCAGTGTGTCCGCAAAATACTGTGCGCCCGGATTCCAGCCCGGGCGTGATTGCGACTCAGGACCACCGTGAATATCGATGATCACCGGCAGCTTGGCATCAGGCGCTGCACGTGTAGAACGATATAAAAACGCTGGTACAGACAGGCCATCAAAACTGTCAAAGCGGACCAGCGTCGGTTCCGCCAGCCGCGAGGCATCCAGGTCGCCGAGCTCGGATTCGGTCCAACGCGTTAATTCTCCAGAGACCACATCATGGCTCCAGACGTCACCTGCAGAACGCGCAGTGGACAAGCCTATGGCAAGGGTTGAACCATCAGTTGAAAAATCGAGCGCGGTCAATACGCCACGCGGCAAATCCGGTTGTGGCTGCGTGTTTCCTGATACCCGATTCTGCACAACAACGCGGCTGAAACCATCCTCATTCACAGCATATGCCAAAATTTGCCCATCCTTGCTGAGCGCATAAGTTTCAACGTCCCAAGGCAGCTCTGGCGACACCGGGGTCACCGTGCCACTTGCCACATCAATCTCAACCAGCCGACGCACATCGCTACCATTATTGCTAATGGTCAGAATTACTTCCCCGCCTTTTATAAACCGGGCACTGTCATAGCGGGCAGCACCTCCGGCGATATTTAATGGGCGTAATTCCGCACTTTCTGCATTAAGCAACATCAACTCGTCTATCTGATTGGAAAGGCTGCGATTAACCAGAATGGTGCGCCCGTCATCGCTGATGTCGGCAGGGCCGACCGACCCAATGCCTTGCCACAGCAGACGTGTGCTATCCGGCTCGGCAGGATTGGCCGTAAAAATCGCATAATCGCCCGACCCGCTCAACGCGCGCGACCATGCCAACAACTGGCCATCGTCGCTGAATCTGGCCGACTGATTGCGTGTACCCGTATCGGTCAACTGCACAGTGTTGCCGTCAAGCCCACGGGTAAAGAGTTGAAACCACTCGTCGCCACCGGTGTCGCGGCTGAACAGAAAACGCTCTGTGCCTGGGATCGACTGTGCACCTGCGATGGGTTCATCATAAAAAGTCAGCTGTTGTCGATTGCCCCCCGGCGTGCGCACTCGGTGCAACTGGCTGGTGGATCCAAAACGCGTGGTGATCAGCATTGATCCATCGGGCAGCCAGTCCTGAAACTGGGCAGATCGAAAATTCTGGTAGCGCTGCACCGCCGCTCGCACATCCTCGGGAATGGCTGGCACATTCTCAAGCCTGGCACTGCCCACCTGCCGCACATCAACGTCCTGCATACTGCCGGGACTATTGTTGCTGGTCTGCGCTAGCGCCTGAGACATCAGCAAATGGGTGAGCACTGCGGCGGAAAGATAAAGAGCTTTCATGCGGAGTTACCTGTTGTTAGGGCCGAATGGAACTTTTGACATCATAACGATTTTTGTCATCCTGGGGCTGACCAAGGGCACTCACTGCCGCATCTACAAGATCGCGGAACACCGCGCCGCCGTCAGCCGAACCCCGGGTTCGAAGGGCATAGGCTGAACGGCGCCATGACTTGCCAGTTCGTCAAATGCCACCTGCTGCAGCGCGCGGGTCTGCTCCATGGTCATACCCAGTTCAAAGGCCGAGCACTCATTGGCTCCCAGTGAGCGTGGATCAAGCCCGGTCAAACTGCCAAAGACCACCAGCGCTTCAAGATAGTAACCATGCGTGCTGGCGTGATAATGATCGTAAGTCCACAGATTCACCTTGCCAAAATCGATGCCGTCATAAGGGTTGGCGTCAGCGACATCCGTTTCCATGGCTCTGGTCCAGGCTTCGCCCACTGGAATAACACCGCGCACGTTCGGAGCCACCGCCGCCGCGTCATAGGCCGCGCGGACGTCATTGGCCATGGCAGCGATCGGTTGTCCGGCCCAGGCACCGTTTTGTGGGTAGATTTGATCAGCGCGTGACCAGGTTGCCATCAAGTGGATGTCTACAGTGGAGTTGCGGGCGACGAGGATGTCGGCCATTTGCTTCACCGTTGCCACCAGCTTGCCCGGATCTCCAGGCTTGTCGAAGTCGAGTGTGCTCTGACCGTGCATAACGACAGTGTCCCAGGGACGTCGGGCGATCAGACCCAGTCGATTCTGTAGGTGAAAATCCAGACCACTGCCGGGTTCTGTTTCAAGCGAGACCTCGTAGCGGAGCCCCGCCTGTTGCGTAAAGGATTTAAACAAGGCAGGCACGCCGCCAATACCTAGATTATTAAGGTCTGTCACGGTGTCAGCTCGATAGAAACGCACGGCAGACCCGGCACCAAAAGTGAAACTGTTGCCGATAAACAACACGCTTTCTCCGGACTGTGCCAGCGTCTGGCTGGTCAAAAGCATCAGCCCCAGGGTTGTCAATTTAAGTCGTCGCATGGTGCGATCTCCTGTTGGTTTTTTGTTTTTGATCTTTTGTCGCTCACAAGCTGCGCTAATTTAGCCCGAGTGCTGGACATTTCCAATCAAAATTACCTTTGTTAATGGCAAACACAAGCCACGTCATTTATGCTCAAACCTCATCGCCAGCATAATAACGAGGGACACCAGTGGACACTAAAACCAACCCGGAATACGTCGCAGGTAATGGCCTGATTCATCGCAGACATCTGCTTGGCTTGGGACTTGCGGGCATCGGCTCAATGGCAGCAGGCTCAGTCTTTGCCGCAGACGCAGGCATGTTAAGCATCCCCGCCTGGTCAAAAACACCGGGCAATGGCCCATCGGAATATGGCGCACCTTCGCCATTTGCAGCGGATGTCAAACGCCTCGCAGGCGGCCCCAGTGCAACTGCGCCAGGGTCAGGCGTTTCGCGCACACCGTTGCATCTGCTGCGCGGCACCATCACACCCAACAGCCTGCATTTTGAACGCCATCACAGTGGCGTGCCGGCCATTGACCCCGCGCAACATCGTTTTGTGATACATGGGCTTGTGCGCCAAGCGCTGAGTTTTTCTTACGAAGACCTGCTGGCTTACCCTATGGTCAGCCAGATTTATTTTCTGGAGTGTTCTGGCAACAGTGGCGCCAATACGGTTGCCACGGCAGGTGATACCAATGCTGCCGCCATACATGGTCTGCTGTCGTGCGCAGAGTGGACGGGCGTGCGCTTGTCGACACTGCTGGCAGAAGCTGGCGTCACTGACGCAGCTGCCTGGATCACCGCGACAGGTGCAGATGCAGCCAGCATGGGGCGCTCAATTCCGCTGTCCAAGGCACTTGATGATGTCATGATTGCGCTTTACCAGAACGGTGAGCCTATCCGCCCGGAACAAGGTTATCCCATGCGCTTGTTTGTGCCGGGCTGGGAAGGTAACGTCAGTGTGAAATGGCTGACACAAATAAAAGTTGCTGACGCGCCGGCGCACTTTCGCGATGAAACCTCCAAATATACTGATTTGCTGCCGGATGGGAAAAGTCTGCAGTTCACTTACCCGATGGGCGTCAAATCCGTGATCACGTCGCCATCCGGGCAGATGAAATTATTGCGTCAGGGCATTCACGAAATCACCGGCGTGGCCTGGACAGGTCATGGCGCTATTCGACGTGTAGAAATCTCAGCAGATGGTGGCAGAACCTGGGCAGATGCACACATAGAAGCCGGTCAGCAACATCTGGCACTGGCGCGTTTCCGCCTGCCCTGGCAATGGAGCGGTGCGCCGGCCATCCTGCAAAGCCGGGCGACTGACAGCAGCAATAATGTGCAACCAGGCCGTGATAGCTGGATGGCAGCTTATAACCCTGCAAACCGCTATCACTACAATGCTATCCAGAGCTGGTCTGTGTCAGCGCAGGGAGATGTTAAAAATGTTTATGCGTAAATCTGTTTCTATGTTTGTGATTGCAGCGGGTATGTTTACGCTCGGCGTTGCTTCAATCGGACTCGCCGCAGACGCACCTGCCAATCCTGTTGCACTCGGCAGCCCGGTCACCGAAGCGCAATTGGCCGACTGGGATCTGATTGTTGTGCCTGATGGCCACAACCTGCCTGAGGGCAGCGGCACTGCTGCGCAAGGGCAAGCGGTCTATCAACAAAAGTGTGCGGCGTGTCACGGCGCTGCGGGTGAAGGTGCAAGCGGCTCACCAGCGCTGGTGGGCGGATCCGTTTCTACCACCCCGCCCCTGTTAACGGTCGGTAGTTATTGGCCACATGCCAGCACCCTGTTTGACTATGTGCGGCGCGCCATGCCACCCACCGCACCCAAGTCTCTGAGCAATACCGAGGTGTACCAAGTGACGGCCTATGTGTTGCATTTACATGGAGTGATTGCCGAGGATTTAGTGCTC
>JAUSPW010000565.1 GCA_030652635.1 Pseudohongiella sp.
GTCGCCAAAACCCAGCACCGCCCAAGGGAGTGCGGCAGGCTCTGGCTGCGAACCGGTCTGGTGAGTCGCACCAAACTTATGCAAAAACTGCGCAGCACTTGCCGGGGCATCACAATCGCCATAGGTCGCCGTCAAAATCAGCAAGCGTTGAGCCTTGAGATAACGGCCTGCCCATTGGTTCAGCGGCGCGACATGCACGCGGCATCCCGCTGCGGTTAACCCGTCATGCAAGGTCTTCGCAAAACCCCAGGTGGTATTGGTCTCCGAACCCACCAGCAGCACTGTATCCGCTGTCTGTGCCGGCATATTACCGACCAGCCGCGGCATGGATCGACGACGTTGCCACCAGATGATCACGCCGGTGACCGCCAGCACAGGCACGGTCAAGGCAGCTACGCCGAGTATCAGACCCAGCCACCAGTAAGCTTCGCCCGTGTGCAGTTCCATAATGAAAGTCTGCCACTGCGCCGGCGCGCCGTAGTCCGCGTATGACAGCCATTGCCCGGTGGCCTGATCGACATAACCTGAACCCTGATGTGTGCGCAGCGAGTACACATCCTGCGGGTCATCGGGGAACGGCAGAATCAACTGATGCAGATCGCGCAGATCCACACCCTGCAAGGCCTGCAGCGAACCGATCGGCGCAGGTGCTGTGCCGGCGACCTCGGCGGGAAACTCCGCTTCCAGTTCCTCGGCCTCGGTGACCCACTCAAATCGCACGGCCGACATCCACGCGCCACTGAGCGCAGAGATCAGCAGACCAAGCACCGCTGCGCGTGCCAGTTCAGTATGTAAACGCTGGCTGCCGCTGCCGCGAATTGGTGCCAGCAACTTACGCCAGCCACCCGCCCGTGACGCCAGCAGAAAGGCGCCTGACACACACATAAGCGTCATCAGCACTGCGCCAATGCCCGCCGCCGCACGGCCCACATCGTCCAGCAGGAACGCGCGGTGCAGATCCTTCATCCAAGTGAAAAACGCAGAGGGCTCCCACGCGGACAGCGCCGTTCCGGTCAGAGGATCAATCAAATCCGCGCCGGGATTACCGTCCACCGAAAAATAGACCAGCACCGCGCCCGACGGCAGGCGCTCGATCTGCTCGGCACCGGGGTACTGTTGCACCACGCTGGCAGCCACCTCGGCAACGTTAACCTCACCCCGCGCCGGCACCGTCGCTGCCGCGCGCTCCAGAGCCGGGTTCAGTGACAGCACCGCGCCGCTGGTGGCCAGCACCAACAACAGCAGTGCCGCCACCAGACCGGGCAAGGAATGCAGACGACGAAGCATAAACGTTCTCCTTTCTCAGCGCAGTGACACAGATGCAATTGCTGAGACACGGTGACTGAGTGTTGGGCTATGCGACCGAGTCACTGACTCGCAGTCACTTACTCGCAGCTAAAGAGCCACAGTTAAAGTGAATAACTCAGTGTTTTCACATACACGCGTCCGGCCACCGGCGTACCGGCACCCTGCGTAGTCAACGCAATCTCCGCGTCCGTGCGGTTCTCGCGCAGATCCTCCACCGCGCTGTCGACACGCACCAGATAGCCGGCATCAATCAGCGCATCGTCAATGTCCACGGTAATGGTCAGACTCTCGCCACTGGTCACGCTGGCGCCGGTCATGCCATCGTACTCGGCGGCCTTCAGACCGCTGCCCCGCGCCCAGTCCAGCAGATGCTTGTAATACTTGCTCTTGCCCCCGGCCACCCACAGCGTGCGGGTATACGTGCCGGCCGCGTCAGTCAGATAAATCGCCAGATAGGCACCATCGCCGCGGTAAGCGCTGAGCTCGGTGGTAATGGTGACCTCACGCGCCTGCGCCACGCTTGCAAGGCTCAGGCTGAGCAGCAAGCCCGTTGTTGCAAGTACTGCTTTGATTGGCGTTTTGATTAGTGTTTTCATTGGTCAGTCTCCATAAAGGCCTGAACTATCGGGATGGATCATGGTGTTCGCGGGATTCCCGCCGTTCGTGGTCGTCGTCTTCGATTTCCAGTTCAACAAGCTCCAGCGTGGCCGGCGAGTAGGAAGCCTCAACGCGGCGGCCCAGTTCGTCCAACGCGCGCACTTCGTAACACCCATCTTCAACGCGGATGCGGCGCACCTTCCAGCCCTTGGCCTCTAACAATGTGCGCAGCACCTCGCGCGGTTGCCAGTCAGCAATCGGGTCGTTGCAATCCTGATCCGCGAGAACGCGTGAGGCAGCGACAGACAAAATCGCCATGAGAGCCAGTCCCAATAAAACTCTGGTCGGGTTTGAAAGCGTGATATTCATCGAGCTCTCCTTTTTTCGGTGATGCATATTTGCCGTTGCATGACGCGTTGGGTGGTGCGTTGTGAGCGTTCTGCTAAAGGTTGCTGCCGGTGCTTTTAAAGTGGTTTCACCAGCGCCCGACTTTTAGTGTGACAGGCATGTGGTGGCCGACGTTGATACAAGTCTAATGATGAAGTCTTAAAGGGGGCTTAAGAAGGAAGTCCGAATAAGCAATCAGTTGATCAGTTGTTATTAGAAGTGGCAGCAGGCACTTTGTTGTGCCCCACGTATACCATGGTTGATGTCAGTGCAGATGTACTCCAGCGCGCATAGTGTTCACGTCAATCGGCCGAATTCCGACGCTTAAATAACCCGACCAAACCTGATCAGGTTTCCATCATTATCGAGCAGCGCAAACTCCCGCATGCCCCATGGTTTGTCTTCGACACGCTCCAGTCTGGGAATGCCACGCGCTGGCAAGTTCGCCGCCATCAACTCAGCGTGCAGATCGTCCACGTTGTTCATTCGGACATAACACCCGGAGTAGCACTCAGCGGGATTTAAGTCGGGATGAGGGAAAAAATGCAGCTCTATGGGCCCGCGACACAGTATCGCGTAATTGTCATCAATCAATTCACCTTCAAAACCGAGGTTTGCATAAAAGGCGATGGTTGCGGGTAATGACCGACTGGGTAAGGTTGGGATGACATCAATGTCATGAGTGCCAATAACGGTAGACATAACAAACCCTCAATGCTGCGCTAGCGTACGCCGGTGCCTGACAAACACTAAAGTCCCGACCGCGTACTCAATCAACGCGCCGGCTAATGCGCCCACAAACACAGGCACTTGAAAGACAATCGACAAGCTTCCGGCCGCCACAAGCGCTGCGCCGAGAAGCCAGAAAATACGCATGCCATACAAGGTTGAAAAGGTCAGGTAGCGACCGGCTATCACAAACAGCATGGCCGGAAAGAACCACTCAACCCGGTATAACGAGGCGGCGATTGCAATAGGGATAGACAGAAGCATCCAAAGGGTACCTTCAAGTGCCAGTGGCCCAAGAGGATTATCTTTGCTGTGTTTGCCGGAAGCGCCTATCAAGCGGCAGAGCAGCACAGACACTGGGAATATGAGCATGCCAGCAAACACCAGCGTAAAAACACCCGCCTGCGGTGTGACAGCAGCGGCAACGATGGCAGCCGCCAACCACGCTGTTGCTGACGTTACAATGCCCGGCGCGCCACCAAAGTAAGCTACCCGCATATCGTTTTGTGCTGCTGCTATTGAATCCATGTTTAGTAACGCCCTCGATCTGGCACCTTTACCAAGCAGCGAAGACTGCATGAGTTTGTCAGGTGCTTTTGCCGGAAATGTACCTGATATTCCCCCATCCCTCAAACGGGTTCCAGCCCGATATTCAGGATGGCCCGATTGCACGCAGCAAGTATGAAGCTGAAGTAGGAGTTGGGTTGATTTACGTGTTTTAAGATGCATGACGATTTGCAATATTCCAAAAAGCGTTTCCGCGGAAACGAACCGGCTTCAATGCTTCAGGACATATCGAATCTCCATTCATCCAATTTCAGTTCCCTGTCGGAAATCTGATCCTCCAGGTCGAAAGTCGGTAGCCAAACTTCGACTCGTTTGTACATGTTTTCCCATCGTGGATGATGATCTTGAGCTGAG
>JAUSPW010000607.1 GCA_030652635.1 Pseudohongiella sp.
TGCCGAAGATGAGGCAAGCTGGCAAGAAATATATCTGGGACTGGGAGCATCTTGGCGCTTGGATCGTTCGCAGCTAGGTGTTCTTAAAAACTTGTGTGTGTGGCGAGAAAATGTTGCCAGAGCCCGTGACAAACCCCGTACATGGATTGCACGCGATGCTGATTTGATCGAGTTGGCTGAAAAACGCCCTACAGATCGGGCATCACTTGGGCAAATCAAGGAATTGTCACGAAATTTGTATCAACAGGATGCCAATACGATCCTTGAAATGATTGCAGCGTCGCAACCCGTGTCAGTAGAAGATGCCGAACGAGTGGATGGTTTGCCACTGAGTCAGGAACAACGGCAAATTTTGAAACGTTGTCAGCATCAGATTGAGAAGGTTTCCACGGCGACAGGTATTGCGGTAGAACTTTTAGCGCGCAAAAAGCAGTTGGTACAATTGATTCATCTGAATACAAATCTGGCAAAAGGCGCTGAGTTAGTTTGGCCCAAGGGGCTGGAATCGTCCTGGCAAAGGCAATTGGTAGAAAAAGGGCTAACCTTGGCGCTCTATCATGAATGAGTCCGTGCAGAATCTGATAAGACCGCAGTTCTGGGAACTTCCGCTGGGCGAGCTCAATCGGCAAGAATGGGAGATGCTCTGTGATGGCTGTGCACGTTGTTGCCTTAAAAAGCTTGAAGATGAAGAAAGCTCAAAAATTCAATTTACAAGAGTGGCTTGCAGGTACCTCAAGCACGACAGTTGCACCTGTAAAGCGTACAAGACCCGTCATGTCAAAGTGCCAGACTGTCTGGTTCTCGATATGGAAAATCTGCCAGCTGCCTTGCATTGGGTTCCGGAAACCTGCGCGTATAAGCTCAGGTTTTTGAATAAACCCTTATTGCATTGGCATCCGCTGCTCGCTGGAGACCGTACGACAATGATTGCCGAGGGGATTCCGGTAACGGGACGTATTCTATCCGAAGAGAATGTTCATGAAAGTGGTCTTGAAGAGCATGTGATTCGCTGGGTCAAGGCATAGGTAATAATATGGTTGGAATTTACGGTTATCTGACGAGTTGGGCGATTTATCTGATTGCAGGCACTGTGTGCTATGTCCTGTTTTACAAAGCGACGGGCGTCATTGGTTTTAAACCCATAGCCAATACGCTTAGAGCAATTATGTTGGTATTAATTTACACACCCTGGTATGTGGCTGCGGACAAGGATCTGATGGCTCCGGCAGTAATGGTTATCATGCTGGATTTGATTACGGTTGGTGGTGATTCATTCATCCGGGCGATGGTGCCCTTGTTATTGGCACTGGCCGCTGCAGTTCTGTTGGTATGGATCGTGGGCATAGCCTCGGCAATATTTCGAAAAAAGCAAAACGCTGAATAATTTTATAGATGCTGAATGGGAGAACGGGCAGGTATGCGATTTACTGGAACAGATGATTATATTGCCACCGACGAGTTGCAGATGGCAGTCAATGCCGCAATCAGCCTTCAAAAGCCCCTGTTGATAAAGGGTGAGCCCGGTACTGGCAAAACCATGCTGGCAGAACAAATTTCAGAAGCCTTAGGCCTGGAGTTGATCCAATGGCATATCAAGTCAACAACCCGAGCGCAACAAGGTTTGTATGAATACGATGCAGTTTCCCGACTGCGTGATTCGCAGTTAGGTGACCCTAAGGTTCATGACATTGCAAACTACATACTAAAGGGCAAGCTCTGGCAGGCTTTTGAAGCTGACAAACAGGTGGTTTTATTGATTGACGAAATCGACAAAGCCGACATCGAGTTCCCAAACGATCTGTTGCTTGAACTCGACAAAATGGAGTTCTATGTATACGAGACACGCTCTATTGTGAAGGCAAAAAACCGTCCTATTGTGATTATCACCAGTAATAATGAAAAGGAGTTGCCAGATGCATTCCTGCGTCGATGCTTTTTCCATTTCATAAAGTTTCCTGACGCGGTCACGATGGAGAAGATTGTTGCCGTCCATTTTCCCACGATCAAAAAAGAGTTGCTTGCCCAGGCAATGGATATATTCTTTGACGTCCGCAAAGTGCCTGGTTTAAAAAAACGACCAACAACATCAGAACTGATTGATTGGCTCAAACTGCTGTTAGCCGACGACATCCCTGAAGAAGTATTAAAAAATCAGGATTTCAAAAGCGCCATCCCCCCATTGTATGGCGCCTTGCTTAAAAATGAGCAAGATGTCCATTTGCTCGAAAAAATTGCTTTTATGCACAGGGCAAAAAGATAGTCATATGCTGATTCGATTTTTCAACAGCTTACGTAAAGAGCGTATTCCTGTCAGTTTGGGTGAGCTGTTTACCTTGATAGAATGCCTCAAACAGAATTTTGCTTTTGCCGACATGGAGCAATTTTATCTGCTGGCGCGTTTATGCATGATCAAGGATGAAAAATATTTTGACCGTTTTGATCGTGCGTTTTCGCGTTATTTTAAAGAGTTGTCTGTTCTTGATGATTTGCTCAAAGATGTCATTCCGGACGATTGGGTGAAAAAGCAGCTTGAAGCATCGCTGTCAGAAGAAGAGCGTGCCATGATTGAGGCGATGGGAGGGCTCGACAAACTCATGGAAGAGTTCAGAAAACGACTGGCGGAGCAAAAAGAGCGCCATCAAGGCGGAAACAAATGGATAGGCACGGGTGGCACTTCTCCCTACGGCGCGTTTGGGTTCAATCCCGAAGGAATTCGTATCGGGCAGGATGGTGGCAGGGAAGGTAAGGCAGTAAAAGTCTGGGATAAACGCGAATATCGAGATCTTGATGATAGCGTGGAGCTCGGTACTCGCAATATTAAAATGGCCCTGCGTCGACTGAGAAAGTTTGCAAGAACAGGACTACAGGATGAGTTAGATATTGATGACACCATTTCATCAACTGCCCGCAACGCCGGATTGCTGGACATAAAGATGGTGCCTGAGCGACACAACTCTGTAAAAGTCTTGATCTTTTTTGACGTTGGCGGCTCCATGGACCCCTACGTGCAGCTGTGTGAAGAACTGTTTTCCGCGGCACGGTCTGAATTCAAGCATTTAGAATATTTTTATTTCCATAACTTCATTTACGAATCCGTCTGGAAACAAAGTCGACGACGTCAGGCAGAAACCACGTCGATTTTTGATGTGTTGAACAAGTTTGGTCGTGACTACAAGGTGCTGTTTGTCGGGGATGCAACCATGGCACCTTACGAGATAACGCACACAGGCGGTAGTATCGAGCATTACAACGAAGAGGCCGGTGCAACCTGGATGCAGCGCGTGACCGAACACTACGAGCACGTGGCTTGGATAAATCCAGTTCCAAAACAACACTGGGAGCATGGATATTCGATTGCAATTGTACGTGAGTTGCTGGCAGATAGAATGTTTCCAATGTCCGTTAAAGGGCTAGAGCAGGCAATGAGCCTGCTGAGCAAATAACAGCAACTAATGCTGGAAAAAAACAAAAGATGGGAGAGTCACTATGTTTGCAGCACAACGCCTGTCGAATGCGGCAGATATTAATCCGGATCAATTTCAGACGATTGTGGATGTGTTCGAACATTCATTTCATGCTCATCCGGATAAACCTGCATTTAGCTGCCTCGGGCACACACTGACATTTGCAGAGCTGGATACACTCAGCGCGCGCATGGCAGCCTGGTTCATCAATCACAGTGGATTGCAGGCGGGGGATCGGATCGCGATACAGCTCCCGAACCTTTTACAATTTCCTGTCACGGTTATAGCTGCAGCAAGGGCAGGCCTCGTTATTGTTAATACAAACCCA
>JAUSPW010000620.1 GCA_030652635.1 Pseudohongiella sp.
TGGGTTTCCACCGTGACTAAAGGAGCTTCGACGCCTTGATTTGCACGGGTATAAACGATGGCAAGCGACATGGTTGTCTCCTCCGTGAGCACAATTTTTCAGCATCACATCCTGTGATGCAGTTCTATTCAACAAGCTTGCGAATAGTGTCCAAGGGTATAAAAAGTTTCAGCGGATTTGATGGCAATGGCAGAAATCCGAATTGTTTATAAACCCCGGCAGCCTGACTATCTGTGGCATCAACAATCACAGCATAGACTGCAATCACTTCACTTGCTCTAGTAACTCTGCACAATGCATCAGCCAACATGACAGCCCCAAGACCTTTACCTTGATGTTTCTGGTCTACTGCAAGACGACTGAGCAGCACAACAGGTAATGGATACTTTGGCAGCTTTTGTCTGATCAGAATTGGCAAATCCACTACATCTACCGTGCCTGCACACAGGCCATAGTAGGCACAAATTGTTTTAGAGCCGGCTGAGTCTACCGCGACAAAAACTTTATTTATTCGACGGTTGATGTCCTGCATTGCATAACGGTGCAGGTATTTGTTCAGGTTGGAATCACCGCAGTCAAAAATCTCGCGGCAATGATTTTTCGTCAGCACTTCAATCACGACATCCATGTCATCGACTCATCACTGGAAGATCAAATAGACTGCAACTCTTTCAGGTCTGCAAATGCGGCAAGCAATTTTTTATTGGGCTTTGGCGGATTCTCAAGCGCATCCATAAACACTTGGGCATCCTCCACAGTTAAAGCAACAGTTTCATGGGCTTTTATGACTTGATCAGCGCCACTAACAGCCTGATTTATAACAAATTCTGAAATATTTTTGTTCTGATAAGCCGCCGCTCTCTCAATTTTCAGTTTTGAAATGGTATCCAGCCGTATGTGCATACGTTCCTGTTTCAAACTATCCGTTGGTGACATGAAGCAACTCCTGCGGCACTTGTGATGCGCAACAGTGTACGCCTGGTGTACGCACGCCTCAAGACAAGAGCTGAATTGTGCGTTTTGTTTCGTACAAAGACATAGAAGTTATAGCGCAAATCAGAACACTTCGCGCGCCAACGTGGATTCAAAACCACGCTCGCGCTCAAGCTCAAGAAGAACAAGCAAATCGTCGTAACTGATCGGCCGGCTGAAGTAATAGCCTTGCACCTGATCACACTGATGCTCGCGCAGGAAATCTACCTGCCCGATGGTTTCGGCGCCCTCAGCAATCACCTTCATATTCAGGCTGTGGGCCAGATTGATGATGGCTTTTACGATGGTGGCATCGTCCAGATTGCTCTGCACGTTGCTAACAAAAGATCGGTCAATTTTTAACGCGGAGATCGGTAGGCGCTGAATGTGAGCAAACGAGGAATAACCGGTACCAAAGTCATCAAGCGATATGGCAATACCCAGATCGCTGAGCTCGCGCAGGCTCTGATCAACTGCACTGCCTTCAATCATCATGGTGGTTTCAGTCAGTTCAAACTCAAGGCGCCCAGGACTGATGCCATGTTTTTTAATAATGTTGGCGACGGTGCGTACAAAGTTTTTGTCCTGAAACTGCTTAAACGCCACGTTCACAGCAATTTGCACGTGATCGTGCCCTTTGGAGGACAGCTCATTCAGCTGCTTACACGCGGAGTGGATAATCCAGTACCCCAACGGAACGATCAAGCCACTTTCTTCAGCAACACGAATAAACGCGCCGGGCGGCAACAAACCACGCACAGGGTGCTGCCAGCGCAATAACGCTTCAACACCCACAATTTTGTTGCGGCTGATATCAATACGCGGCTGGAAGTGCAGGACAAAATCTTCTTTTCGCAGGCTGCGACGAATTTCCGATTCCAGTTTAAGTTCTTTCTGGGCGTCATCAGTCATGTCATAGGTGTAACGCTGCCAGGTGTTGCCACGCTCCTGTTTGGCCACGCGCATCGCCATGTCTGCTTGCCCAAACAGATTATCAACACTGATCTCACCATCTTCTTTGATGGCGAGCCCAAGGCTCACGTTCATTTTGACGGCGTTGCGACCCAACAAAAACGGCTTGGCCATCGCTGCCAGCACTGCCTCACAGCGCAGGACTGCCTCAGTTTCAACTGAGCCGGCGGTGTTCTGGAAAATGACGGCGAATTCGTTACCACCCACACGCGCAAGACGCTGGTGAGGCAACAGGCATGACTGAAGCCTTTCTGCAATCAGTTGAATCAATGCGTCCCCGGCTCCTTGACCATAAGACACGTTCACCTTTTTAAATTGGTCGACATCGATCAACAACAAAGCCACCGACGCTGTTTCAGTGCGCTGCGCCAGCACCGTGGCCAGCTGTTCCCTCAAATGCTGGCGATTGCTTAAACCCGTCAGCGGATCCGGCAAGCGTGCGGGCTGTTGCAGCACAGGCTGTCTGCGGGCGCCAAAGTGCAATAGCACACTGCGCATGATATGCACACTCAGACCATCGCGCGGCAATACTTCAAAATCGCGGGGAGGGTCTTGACTGAAAGAATTGTCATCGGTCTGCAAGCTCTTATCCGTCAGTACGACCAAGGGCAGGTTGACTTGTTGACGGCTAAGTTCTATCAGCAAACGGGCTGCGATTTGTACATCGGAAATCTGTCCCCAAAGCATCAGCTGGTAACGCGCAAGATTGCGGGTCGCCAGGGCTTTTGGATCTGCAGGGCACGATTCCAGCTCGCTAGGTATATCCGGAATGCCTTGTAGCAAGCGGTTTACCTGACTGAAATCCGAATCCTGCTCGGAGATTAACAATACTCGCACTACACCGCTCCATGGGGGGGGCTTTATGTACTCTATCGTACCTATAATTCAGCTTGGCGGAATACCACACAATCAGGTATCGGCCTTCACTTCATAAACTTCAGGTGATCCAGTTCACAAATTCAGCATTTAGTTGCCAGGCATCGTCTTGGGGTATACTCCCCGGCTTGCTGAAATCGCCCTGCTCAGGATCCATCTTCTCTGTGAACAAACTCAACCCCCGTCAAACCGAGGCTGTTCGTTACATCAGCTCACCACTGCTGGTCCTTGCGGGTGCCGGCAGCGGCAAGACAAGCGTTATAACACAAAAAATTTCTTGGCTGATAAATGAATGTGGCATCGCCGCACACAAAATTGTGGCAGTGACATTCACCAATAAAGCCGCCCGCGAGATGAAAGAGCGTGTCGGTCGCCTGCTCAAAGAACAAAATACCTCTCGCGAACGAGGGCGAGGACTGACCATCGCGACCTTCCATCATCTCGGTCTGACCATCATTCGCCACGAACTTAAACATATCGGCATCAAAAGCGGTTTCTCAATTTTTGATAGCCAGGATGCGCTCGCCTTGATCAAGAGTCTGATGATCAAGGCGGAAAACAGTAATGACGAGCAGCTACGCTGGTTGCAGAATCAAATTTCAGACTGGAAAAATGATCTGTTATTGCCCGCGCAAGCCATGGACAAAGCCGAGGATGAGCAGACCCTGCTGGCGGCCCGTGTTTATGAGGAATACCAGCGACATCTGCGCGCGTTTAATGCGGTAGATTTTGATGACTTGATTCTGCTGCCGGTGCTGTTGTTTCAACAGCAGCCCGCCGTGTTGGAACGTTGGCAGAATCGTGTGCATTACCTGCTCGTTGACGAGTATCAAGACACCAATACCAGCCAATACCTGCTGGTCAAACTGCTGGTCGGCCCGCGCAATGGCTTGACGGTGGTGGGTGATGATGACCAATCCATCTATGCTTGGCGCGGCGCGCGACCTGAGAACATGTTGCAGTTTCAACACGACTATCCGTCTTTGAAAGTGATAAAACTGGAGCAGAATTATCGCTCCAGCAACATCATTTTGCAGGCAGCCAACACATTGATCGCGAACAATCCGCACTTGTACGAAAAAAGTCTATGGAGCGAGCTCGGTTTGGGAGAGCCGATGCGGGTGCTGGCCATGCCGGATCAGGAGGCGGAAGTCGAGCGGATAGCCATGGAGATTCTTAGTCTTTGTGTGCAGAAGCAGCTCAAATTTGGCGACTTTGCGATTCTGTACCGGGGCAACCATCAAGCGCGCCTGCTGGAAATAAAATTACAGTCACATCAGATTCCGTATCAGCTCAGCGGCGGAACCTCGTTTTTTTCGCGCGCAGAAATCAAAGACATCATGGCCTACCTGCGTTTGCTGATTAATCCCGATGATGACAACGCCTTCCTGCGCGTGATTAACACCCCGCGGCGCAAAATTGGGCCATCCATTCTTGAAGGCCTCGGCAGTTATGCCACCGAGCGCGGCATCAGCCAGTTATCGGCTTGCCATGAAATGGGTCTGGAACAATTTTTAGGTACCACACAAGTTGAAAAACTACGCCGTTTCAGCCATTGGATCAGCGCTGTTGCAAAAAAATGTCAGCAAGATGATCCGGTACGCAGTATCCGCGAGATGATCAGCGACATGGATTATGAAGGCTGGTTGCACCAGACCAGCAACACACCTAATGCCGCTGAGCGCGCCATGGCGAATGTGCATGTGTTGGTTGACTCACTCGCTCGCAGTTTGCAAAAAAATGAAGAAAACGAAGACGGCGCTGATCCGGCGATTAACCCTGTGGAAGCCGCCATCAACAAACTGATTCTGCGCGACATGCTTGAACGTCAGGAAGAGGACGCCATCGACAATCAGGTACAGCTGATGACATTGCATGCTGCCAAAGGCCTAGAGTTCCCCTGGGTATTTATCATGGGCATGGAAGAAGACCTGCTGCCACACCGTAACAGCATTGATACCGATAATATCGAAGAGGAACGCCGCCTTGCCTATGTGGGCATCACCCGGGCACGGCGCGGATTGATTTTTACGCTGGCTAAAAAACGAAAACAATACGGCGAAGTCAGTAGCAGTATACCCAGTCGGTTTCTGGATGAGATTCCAGCGGATTACCTTGAGTGGGAGGGCAGAGGCGACAGTACACCTGAGCAGAAACAGAAAAAAGGAGAGGAGGCGCTGGCCAGTTTGCGGGCATTGCTGGGGGGGTGATATTGCCCCCCCAACTCCATCTAGGTAACTTATTCCTTGATAGATTCATCCAGAATGTACTGAACCATCGCCTTCAGATCATCGTCTGAACAGGTGAAGCACATACCTTTAGGTGGCATAACATTGTTAAAGCCACTGATGGTGTGCTCAACCAACACGTCAAAACCTTTTTCAAGGCGGGCTGACCAGTCTTCGGCATTGCCCATACGTGGTGCACCGGCAGCGCCACTGTTGTGGCAAGCGCCACAGCTTTGTGTATAGGTACGCGCCGGGTCAAAGCCTTCGGTCAACTGCGCCAGTGTCAGCGTCTGGCCGGCTGAGGCTGAACCACTTGCCAATACGGATGCCAGGACCAGGCCAGACAATGCAATACCGGTTTTTACGACGTTCTTCAATTTCACGTTAATACCCCTTTCTCTTGGCTAATATGGGCGCCCAGGGTTTTGATACACGAAGGGCAGCTCGTTAAAACAACTTTTTCAGGTGGTAGTATCTGCGGCACAACATTAACCGCAGATGAATACCCAACAACTTACTGGGCGCTGGCACCGGACAGGTACTGCACTACTTCACCAATTTGTTCGTCGGTGCAGGTTGCACACATACCGCGTGGCGGCATGGCATTGATACCAGTAATGGCATTATTGATGATGGTCGCAAGACCTGCTTCCGCCACTCGAGCAGTCCAATGCGCAGCATCGTCACGACGTGGAGCGTTCGCCATACCAGTGTTGTGACACATAGCGCAATATTGCTCGTACGTGCCTTGTGCACTGAACGTCGCAGTTGCAGCTTGAGCCATCGCAGGAGCGGCTGCTCCACCACCGCTTGCACAGGACTCACCCGCCAGACAAACACTGCCGACTGGCGTCAGACGCTCGGCAATCTGCTGATCACGAACGGATTGTGCCAGTGCGGCACCGGCAACACTTAAACCTACAATCATCAGGCCAATCTTGATCACGCGGGACTGCATACCCTTACTTAACATTTTCACGGTTAACTCCTAAGCTGACGGGACTAAATGAAGACTGGAATACTCTACTCTGGCCTGAGAGGGTCAGACAGTGCTAACAGACCACTGTTCAAGTGGCTTTGTTACAGCGCCGCATTATAAACAAATAAGCTGTCGTATGGTAAGGGGCATCCGGGGACGGAGGCATGCCTCCGTCCCCAAATACATCAATGCGTACGAAAACTACCATCCGCTGGCGCAGACACCGGTTTAGGGCTTTCAAGCCAGGGCAGATCAACTGGTAAGTGCCAGTTGGCTTCACGGGCCTTGGTAATAAACAACTCTATCAACTGATGTACGTTGTCCAGCGACAAAGGGATTGCCAACACCGGCACATGTTGTGAGGCCTTTGTCATCGCATCAGGCATTTGCAGACCGCGGAAAGCCAAGGTCAAACGGTCACCTTTAACTTGCACCGTCAGTTCTGTCGCCAGATAGATACCAAGCGCCGCTGGCGGCTCAGCTGATTCAACAACAGTATCTGAAGCAGACTGTGTCGCCTTTTCAGCGACTGCCTCAGCAGACTTTTGCGCAACTTCAGCTTTGTCTGCGCGCGTTTTAGCTTCCATCGCCCCTTGATGCGACATCTGCAACACTTCCTGCCAATACGCCGCCGGTGTCTTATCAAGTCCGGATAACTCCGGCAGTCGCGACAAGACCTGCTGCAACACCAGCATGGTCATGCGCCGGGTCATTAACAGAGTGACGTCATCAATACCCGCTCGCTCGGCTTTCATCAGCAGGCGGTCTTCATAGGCGCTGAAATTGATATTGAGTTTTTTGCTCAGCGGGTAGGTGACGTCCAAAGGCTTTTTGGCGGGAGTATTTTGCGGTTGAGCTGTCGGATCTGTCTCAACGGCTTGGTTATTGCTCATGTGTGATCCTGTGTTTTCGTTCAAACTATTTGTGAATTTTGTAAAACAGTTTCATGGTTACAATATATGCCGATGATTAATTTTAACAACGCCTACGGCGCTGATTTGCGTCGCTACGCCTTCAAACGGGAGATTGTCCTCAGATTTAGCAGCACCGCAACGGATTCAGCCAGTAGTGCTGGCCATGCCTGCCAGATGATGTCATTGATAACCCAGGCGATACTAGACGCAATCATGAGTATCCGCATGGAACGGTTTTCGAGATAAAACAATGCCAAAGTTGTGTTGATCACCGCGAAAGCTGGGAGCAAAGACACTGGCCCCTGCCAACTAAAGACGGTCATGGCGACAAAGGCTGCGACAAAAGAAGCAGCAATCGCATGCTTGCGCGTTGGGCTGGTTAACAATCCGGATACCATGGTTCTGGCGGCCGTGCAACTCATGGTAAGGGCAGCAGTCCATGCGCCGAGCAGCAGGTACATAAATCCCCACAACACGGCGCCGGCAGCTGACCAGCGCCGGAAGGCGCTGGCGTCATACAGCACATAGGATCGCCATTCAACCGCGATACCAACCGCGCCGATGGCATAGGCCAGCCAGAATACAACCTGATCAGGCAATCTGCAGGGCCTTCAGGACTGGCAGCTGTATATCAGCAAAGACTTTGGCTTGGCTGAGCAGTTCCTTCAAGTTGTCTTCCGGACTTTCAATCGGGCTGTTATCACGGATCAGCTTCTGGCCTTGAATCTGCAGCGTTTCCCAAACAAACTTTGCCCAGTCTTCCGGTTGTTTGCGTCCATTGCTGATTGCCAACAAGAACAGCTGATTAAATCGTGTAGCGAATACGCCGCCACCGGTTACCGGACTGGCAAGGTATGAAATTTCACCGCTGGATCGGGCCTTGTTCATCAGTGTCTGGTTAATCAGATCTGCATGTTTTTTAGCTTTATTAATCACAGAGTCTTCTTGCACAGGACTGAGATGATTCGCACCGATGAGTATCATCACCGCTTGTATGACCTGGCCAAAACTGATCTGGTGCTTTGCAGCATGTGCTTCTATTTGCGCCAGCGTTCGAATTTTGTGGTCGGCCAGATAGTCCAGAATTGGGTCGTAAATTGACTCACTCATCTTGGCCTCACCGACAGCGCCATTTACTTTCAAGCTGACATCAGATCGTAGTGTCGTGAGTATAACGCGCTGCGCTCTCAGTGCTTCTGTGCGGTCCAGTGCCGACAGTTTTCGTGGACCTTTTACCCAGTAGTCTTTCCTGAACTGCTGGTTTACAACAAAATCGCGAACGGATTCCCGGAACATGGCATCAGGGATTTCCTGTAAAAACGTCTGTTGCTCCGGGGTCATATTGATGGCATCGATATGGTCCAGATAGTTCGCAGAACAGGCATAACTGACTTTGGCAGGCTCTAACCAATCTGCCATTTTTGAGAAATGCATTGGGTGCCAATCCCGGTTGAAATATTCATGCGCCAGATAGTGGCGGTTTTGGTCTTTTAATTTTTTGATGCGATCGCCCACCAGAGGGTTAGCTCGAGAGAATGCCGGATTGGTTTGCAGCAGTTTGTCTGCAAATTCAACTGCATCATTCACTCGTGACACGATACCGCGACCTTCTGAACTAATGATTTGCGCATGTTCCGACATCAGGTGACGGATGGGGGCGAATGCTGACCAACCCGGCAAGGTGTTGTAGCTGATATACAACACACCACCTACTTTCAGCTTCTTGCGAATAAAGTCGACAATAATTTGCCGGTTTTCATCAGAGATCCAACTCCAGATACCGTGCAAACCAATAAAATCAAAATCTGGCAGATCTGCTCGTTTGGAAAACTCTTCAAACGATTCGTCAAACAACTGGGCATTGTTGCCGGAGAGGTTGGCGATTTCCTGAGCGCAACCCGCCTGCGCAGGGTCAAAGTCGGTGCCGTACCACTTGCTGATGGAGGCTGCTGCCTGAAGATTCGTACTCATACCTTGACCAAATCCCAGCTCGCAAGCTGTTCCCACTTCCGGGAACACAAGGCCTTGATTCAGGAAAGCCAGTTTCAGGCGGATGGGGTTAAGCTCCATATAATATCCATAGGTATAACCGATATCCGCTACGTAGCCTGCTCTCCAATCGCTCATATAAGTGTCCTGTTCTTGAATTCTTTATTTAAAGTGTTAGTGCCTGTTGGCAGGCGAAAGTATCACCTAATCGAGGGTTTTTTTCTATCAGAGCATGTCGAAGTTCAAGGTGCCGGTATCAGCAAACAGGGGCAGATCTGCATGCTCTTTCGTCAACAGTTTTTCTGTCTGATATTTTTTTGCGGCAAAATCTACCAGCGTAGCGATGTGCTGCATGGACAGCAGTTGGCAATATGCAACCGCGAGTGCGCCGGCATTTTTTAATGTGAACAAGTCATTGGCGTCGAGGGCGTTGAGTTTGGCCTCATTGATACAATACAAACCCTCTACATTCTGAGTCTCACCGTCGTCAGAATTGATCTTGATTTCCCAAGGTTTAATCAGTTCCAACGCTTTAAAAACCTGACAAACCCGATCAGCCTGCATGCGGCCGGTATAACCTTGTTGCAGAAATTGCGTGATGTCTTTGACTGTGTCAGCGGGTGCACCCGACTCATCAAAAAATCGTTCTCCGGTACCGTCTGTACTTATCAAGTGACTGTCGGCGTTATAACAAACAACCAATTGTTGATCTGCTGTCGTGGCCAGTTCAAAGGGGTAGGCGCGATAACACGCGGGCACATGAGGTAATTTCCAACGACCGCTGTTGTCTACCAGCAGATTGATATGCTGGGTCAGACCTTGCACAGCCACCAAAACATACCCTTGATCGTTGGCAATAAATCCAACCGGCATGCACAAGATTGCACGAGGCAATTCAACCAAGGACAACGGTGCTATGGCGTCTTTACTGGCAAATTGATAACCCGATGCGCGTTTCCAGTGTTTGTCTCCGTGTGTCTGGGGACTCAGGATTTCCAGTGTAGGCATGAGTGTCTCCGTTTTAATAACTGGGCTTTTATTAAACAAAAACCCCCGGCACTTTCGAGCCAGGGGTTCTTAGTTTGGTCATTGACCCAGCGCACTGCCGGGCCAAATTACTGCGTACATCAGCGCTGCAGATTAACCCAGTTGGAGAACTGGAGCTGCTGCGTTGCTGAACGATGCTGCGCTGAGGTCAACCAGACCAGCCAGTTTCACAATCAGGTCAGTACCGTTATTGAACGATGCACCAGCACTTCGGTCCATTACAATGTAGGTATTGCCATCTGTGAACTGGAACCAGCTGATTGCGCCGTTCACACTGCCGTCACCGACTGATGCGAGGTTAGCGTAATCCTGGAATACCGCAGTGCTGCCCAAGGTCAACTTGGCGCGAGCAAAGGTTTCTGTACCCTGGTTAGCGAACTCGATCTTGTCGCCAGCTGCTGCGTCAAGGATCGTGCTGTATACGTTAACGTTGGCACCTGCAGTACCGATTACAAACGTGTCTGCACCAGCACCACCTTCCAGCTGAGTCAGTCCTGCGTTAGCGATCAGTCTGTCGTTACCGGCTCCACCTCTCAGGGTATCCGCAACAGTACCTGTTGACGCTGTCAGGGTGTCTGCACCAGAACCACCAGTAATGGTTGTTGCAACGGTACCGGCCGCTGTCACAGTCAATGCACCGGTCATTGCTGACGCATCAATTGTTTTCAGTGCTACGTTACCCGCGTTGGTCAGATTCAAACCACCGTTGCCTGACAAAGTTACTGATGTTGCTTTAGTAGCAACCAGAGTAGCCGTATGAACCGCATCAAATGCAGTTGCTGAGTCAGTTGAAGTGATGTTGATTGTTTCGACGTTTGCAGCAGTGATAGTACCGAATGCAGTTGTTGCAGCATTGGTCAGCACTATGTTCAACACATCAGCTGTACCAGTTGCAGCATCTTTGATCTGAACTGTCTGTGCTGTTGCAGCAGCGTTCAGTGTCAATGTGCCACCAGAAGCCAGCTTGTCGATGGTCAGTGTGCCGCTACCAATTACCTTGGTGTATCCACCCAAGGCTTCAACGTCAACCGTTGCACCAACGCCACCTGTCAGTGACACCACTTCAAAACCGGTGACTTTGCCAGCAAATGCTGCTGAGTCATCGGCAGTTGCAGCATCAGCAGCAACCATAACCAGTGTGTCTTCGCCGTCACCACCAGAGATCGCGCCAGTTACTGCAGTAGTACCTGCAGCCAGTGTCAGCACATCGTTACCAGCACCCAAGGAAATTGCCTTGGATGGAGCAACAGTGGTCAGTGTTACAGTGTCAACGCCGCTGCTACCGGTGTAGGTTGCTTTGGTGCCGTCGATTGATGCAGTGATTGCACCAGAAGTGCCACTCGCATTGATGCTAGTGATTGTTGCTGCATCACCAGCAGCCAGTTTCAGGCCTGCGGTACCAGTAACAGTTACAGACTTGACTGCACCTAGTGCGCCACCAGATATATCCAACACTTTGTCACCCGCCACTGACAATGTTTCAACACCGCCTGCAGTCATGGTGAATGTAGAGTTGCTGCCAGTTGCGTTCACGTTAACAGTTTTGTACGTGCCACCGAGGTTTACTGCACCGTCAACCTTGTTAAGGGTCAAGCCGAGTGTAGTTGCCTTGGTGTTAGTGACAGTGAATGAACCTTTGCCAGCATTGGTCAGAGACAACGATGTCAACGCATCTGATGTTACAGAGCCGTTAGCGCCGTAACCGCTGACAGAAACAGTTGCAACGGTATCAGTCGCGCCGCCGTCAGTGATTGTGACGTTGCCGTTAACAACACCTGCGTTACCCGCAACTGCAGCAGATGCTGTTGCACCTGTAGTAGTCACAGTCTGAGATGCAGCGCCACCAGCAATAACCAGAGCAGCTGGGCCAGTCACGGCAGTGTTATGAGTGAATGACACTTTGTCCGCTGCAGATGCGCCAGAAGCGTATGTTGCAGTGTAAGAACCTGTGTACGTACCCAGTGTTGAACTACCCTGTGTTGCACCAGTAGTCAGGTTTGCAAACGCAGAAGCAACTTGAGCAGCAGTCATTGCTGCAGTCGCTGTGAAGGTCAAACCGCCAACAGTGGCAGTGCCAGCAGCAGCCAGTGCAGTGAAAGTAACCTGAGTTACTTCAGTCGCAGCAACAACGGCAGCCTTGGTTGCAGCAGCAGTTGCAGCAGCAGTCTGTGTTACTGACACAGTGGTTGCTTTGTTGCCGTCTACAGTGATTGCACCAACTGTGTTGGTTACGTTGATACCGTTAGTGCTGTTTACGGTTACATCGATTGATGAGCCGCCAGTCACTTTTACAGCACCACCAGCGATCGCTGCAGTACCAGCCAAGTTCTGAACAACTGTAACTGCACCCGTTGCCGCAGTAGTCTGACCTACGTTCACAGCACCAGTGCCATCAGAAGTTGTTGTCAGGCTGACAGAAGAACCACCATCGATCGTGGTTGTTGCAGCACCCTGGTCTGTATCAACAACAACGATTGCGCCTTTTGAACCAGA
The DNA here is from genome assembly GCA_030652635.1 of Pseudohongiella sp. Taxonomy (GTDB): domain Bacteria; phylum Pseudomonadota; class Gammaproteobacteria; order Pseudomonadales; family Pseudohongiellaceae; genus Pseudohongiella. The sequence goes on from JAUSPW010000620.1 coordinate 12,471, forward strand.
CAGCGTTACGCCGTTATCAACTACACCAGCGCCTTTTGAGGCTGTTACAGTTTGTGATGCACCGCCAGTCACTTTTACCAAGCCACCCGCGCTGGCAGTAACAACTGCCTGAGCATCGCTTGCTGTCAAGGTTACTGTGCCTGTTGCATTGGTCACGTTAACTGCAGTCAAACCAGTGATGTTGGAACCAGTGGTATCCAGTGTTACGGTACCAACAGATGCCAGATTTAGTGTTTCAACGTTCTTGATGGTCAGACCACCTGGCAGAGCTGAACCACCGCCCACAGCCACGTCATTGATATTCAAGGTGTCTTTACCAGCACCACCGTCGATGTTGTCCAGACCAGTCAGGGTTGCAGTGCCACCCAATTGACCGTTGATGATGTCATCACCCGCGCCACCAACAACAGTATCAACTGCTGCAGTCAGAGCCAGAGTTTTTGGATCGTAGAATGCTGGCAGCGGCGCAGCAGCAGCGACATCTGCATCAGCCTGAGTGCTCAGACCGTTTACAGTAGTGACGCGTGCATTTGCAGCTGTGCTGGAAGCAGCAGCGCTGGTGTTGTCTGAAGTAGAAGCAGTAGCAGCAGCAGCAGCAACCAGTGCAGCGGCAGACGTTACGGCAGCAGCAGCATCAGCAGCAGCGGTTGTTGCAGCAGCTTTAGCAGCAGCAGCAGCAGTTACGTAGGCTTCAGCAGTTACTTTAGAGGTTACAGCAGCTTTGGCAGTTGCGGCAGCAGTGGCAGCAGTCTGAGCGGCTGTCAATGAAGCAGCAGCTTTTGCATCAGCTGCATCAAATGCAGTTTTAGCAGTGTTGAATGCAGCGACAGCAGCAGCTTCAGCAACAGCAGCAGCAGCAGCAGTGCCAGTGCCAGCAGCAGCAGTGACAGCAGCAGTGGCAGCAGCGACAGAAGCAGCAGCAGTAGCATCGTCAGTAGCAAGCTTGCTGGCAGCAGCGGCAGCAGAAGCAGCGTTAGCAGCAGTTACAGCAGTTGCAGCAGCAGCTTTAGCAGCATTGGATGCGGCAAATGATGCAGTGATTGCAGCAGACAGTGTAGTGGCAGCAGTTGCAGCAGCAGCATCATCTGCAGCAGCAGCAGCAGCAGCAGCAGCAGCAGTTGAAGCAGCAGCAGCTGTTGTTGTTACATTGGTTGCAGCAGTTGCAGCGTTGAATTCAGCAATTGTCTTTTGTGCGCTGGCAGTGTTCACATCAGCAGTGATACCAGAAGCGATTGCAGTGGCCAGGTTGGCAGTTGCAGTCACAACAGCGGCATCAGCAGTGGCTTTTGCAGTCACAGCGGCAGCAGCAGCAGCGGCAGCAGCAGTTGAAGCAGTTGCCAGAGCAGCAGCATCAGTCAGTGCAGCTTTAGTTTCGGCAGCAGTCTGTGCAGCCTGGGCAGCAGTTACAGCAGCATCTGCTGTTGTTGCCGCAGTCAGTTTTGCTTGCGCGTCAGCAACAGCAGCAGTAGCTGCAGCATTTGCAGTGACGGCAGCAGCAATCGCAGCATTTTCAGCAGCTTGTTCAGCAGATGGACCACCTTGAACTTGTTTGGCAGCTTCTACGGATGCAGCAGTCTGATCAACGTTGTCAATCACAGCCTGACGCTCAGCCATTGTGCCGTCTTTCTGCAGCGTTACAGTGTGGTAAGTTGCAACTTCAACCTGGTTGACGAATGCGGCTTTAGCATTGGCCCACGCTGGGTTGTTAGTAGCTTGCAGCTCTTTAACTGCTGACAGAATTAGCTCAGCGCGACCAGCACCGCCGTTCAGGTCAGCAACCAGTGTGTCAATTGCCCACTGACGATCAGTAGTTGTTACACGACCTTCCAGAATGTTATCGACAACACGTGTTGCAAATTCTACGTTGGTCAGAAATGAAGGATATGCAGCCATAAATGGCGCTGAACTCTGAATTGAGAGTGCAACAGCGGCCAGATTTGGGTTTGCGTTGTATGTATTTGCCAGTGTAGAGAGCAGAGTTGTACCGGGGGCAGCTTGGTATATACCTACCACCAGTGCAATCAGATCCTTACGTACTTCAGAGGTTATCGCCATTTATGTAGCTCCTTGGTTTTATAAAACTTTTTTATCCGACTGTGAAATGCCATTAAACAGCAATGGTCCGCAAATCGGCTGTGCCTAGAATACGCCAGTCAACGTCAGGACCCCTGTGATTAGAATCACATGATTTGGCATTACCGGGTAATCCAGACTTAGCCCACTTGAGACACTCGCAAACGAGACACAAGCAGACAGGCATCGCGATCTTAAACCTGTCGCTTGCATTTGACAATATGTTTATTAAGATTGATTTGTAACTGCTTATTTTATTTAGCTATATGCTTATCGGAAATGGTGGCTGATACCGATTTCAAGACTGGAATCGCGACTGCGAAACAGCTCAAGGTTGCTGCGCTGTCGCTGGTGGTAGGCATTTAACAAAATGGCTGTACGCTCGCCGATGGATTGCCGGTACTGAACCAAGCCATAACTTCGCTTTAACCAGCGCTCGGCGTTACCCGCCAACAGCGGGCTATAGCCGTCACTGTCCTGCATCTGCGTATGGTTCAACTGCGCCATGACAGTGCCTCTACCCAGATTCAGTTGCCAGTCCAGATTAAACTGCCAGCCATGCCGGCTGGCACCAGGACGACCGTCTTTGATCGGATCATTGTTAAGCACGCTGAATTCGGGGACCAGTTGCTGACGATCGCCGCCGACAATCAGCTGGCAGTTCAGACCAACACTGAGTTTTGACTCGATGGCATTCAGGCGACTTTGGTTATGAAATAACTGATGTTGTGCGGCTGCACTTGAAAATGGTCTGCAGTTGCCGTTTGATGTCATATTAAAACTGGCAGGAAAAATATATCGGCCACCTGCTTCCGTGGCGGTATAAAGAGGACTGCCACCAAAAAACAGATGACTCATGCCCGTGTTTAACTGCCAGCTTCGATTTTGCTCCGGCTTGATAAACGCATAACGCGTATCCAGTTGAATAAGATCGGAATCCTGATCCTGGCTGACTCGGCCCCGTATATCAAGGCTCAGATTATGCTGATGCGCGGGCGCAAGCTGCCGATACCGCGCCCCAAACCGCAGATTGGCATAAGGCCCTTCAATCGGTTGATATTGCTCACTAAGCGGAAGAACCACCGAGTCACCTGACAGGGTCAGCGTAATCTGATCGGGAGAGGGCGCACCATTGAGGTTGCTGTCGTAACCCGCCATCAGGTCGGCATTCATACTCAGCTGTCGCGTCATGCTTTGCCAGGTATCTTGACGTTGTTGCAGCATAGGATTCAGATACACAGGCAGATCGTTACGCGCCAGTATCTGTTTGTTCATTTCCAGCGCAGAAAACAATTGGCCCTGCCGAAAAAGGGCCTCTGCATAGTCAATCTGCGCGCCGCCATTGCTAGGCTCCAACAATAATGAGCGCTCCAGCGCTTCCAGCGCATCTGCCAGACTGCCGATATTGAGCAGAGCAGCGCCTAACAATGCAAAATATTCGGCACTTTGCAGGCATTGAGGCATCAGGGGGGACAGTTGTTGATGCATCGATTGCCAGTCAGTGGTTGGCCCAGGATACAGTGATGACAAATCCGGACAGCTCGAATCTGCAGAAACTGAGGGGGAGGCTTGTGGGGTTGCTGGCGTTTGTGCCCACACACTTTGGTTTGGCAGCAGGATCAGAAAACCAAGACTTACAATTACAAAGGACGTCTGCAAACTTATAGCCGAGCGTCGCACCAATATTGGCGTGCCTGACTTATTATTTTTGCGGGTGCGTTTTACCATGGCCCAATTATCTTGAATCGGCCGTCGCTAAGCAATCACGATCTTTCCGACGAATTTCTTACAAGCTTAACTGCGGCCGCCTGAAATTACTTTCAGGTTCAGCTGTTCCTGACGCGCACGACGCTGGGTCGCTTCGTCATTGGCAGGCGCAAACAGGGTGTGTGGGATACGCAGGCCATTGAGCAGGAAACTGCCCTGGGACTCGGGTTTGAGATCACTTAACTGACGCGCGACACACTCGCCCAGCAAAATGGGCTGTGATAACTCAGCGGTCATTTCCTGAATGCGTAAAGTGATGGTCACCGTATCACCCAGTAAGGTGTGAGTACGACGTTGTGCCGGACCAATGGACCCCATCAGCGCCGGCCCTTGTTCGATGCCAATGCCCAGCGCCAAAGGTTCGAGACCTGCGGGCGGCTGTTGTGGCATATCGCGATGAATGGCATCCAGCATTTCCTGGGCCGTTTTAAGTGCCGCACGGGCGCTGAAAGCGTTCTGACCATCCCACACGGCGAGCAGGCCATCACCTTTAAATTCCTGAATACGGCCACCATGGCGCTCAACAATTTCTGTTGCGCGCACAAAAAAGAAGTGCAATAAGGCAGCCGACTCTTCCGGTGGGCGTGCTTCACCAAATGCTGAGAAGTTACGTAAATCTGCGCTTAACAGCGACACGTCGCAGTGCTTGGCATTAATGCTGGAACTGGGCAGCGCGTACGCGATTTCACGTGCTACATCACTGGGCAGATAGCTGTTCAGATTACCAAAGATTCGGCTACGCTCTGCGCGTATCCGGCTTTGTTCAAGCAACAACAACAAACTGGCTGCAACAAGCGTATATAAGGAAGGCATTAACCAGCCAAGCCAGACTTGCTGACTGACTAACAACTGCCAGTGCAGCGCGAGCGCCAGCAGAGGCAGCACCAAGCCGGCAACAGGCAGGCCATAGGCTGAGAAGCGCTCCCGTGCACCTGCTATTCCATATAAACTCGCAGCAAACAAACCCGAGATCAGAAGCAATAAGGTTTCACTGCCACGCGGCTCGTAAGGCATGGTGGTATCCAGCAGACTACCCAGCAAGCGTGCCTGTAGTTCAACACCAGGTGCTGAGCCGTTATAAGGTGTAGGCACGATATCGCCGATGCCAAACGCCGTAGCAGCGACCAGAACCCAGGCGTTTTCCAGCAGGCCAGGCTCAATGCGCCCCATGATCACGTCAGCTGCAGACACTGCCATAAAGTTCTCGGGCAGATCCTGATAAGAAACTCTGATATTGCCCTCAGCATCGAGTGGAATATCAAGGCCCGGGTACGCCTGCAGACGCAGCACCTGATCAGGGCCAAACCAGCCACGCACTTCGCTGACGGATGCCTGCCAGCTGGTCGCCTGAGTGGCCTGCAACAATGCGCTGATCACCAGGGTTGGGTAGGCTTGACCATCTACACACACAAAGGCTGGGATCTTGCGGATGGAGCCATCGGAATCAACCAAGGGCGCAATATGTCCTTTGGCGATACCCGAAAAACCAGCGTGTGAGGCAATAAAACTTGTAGCCTGACTGCTTACATCACAACTTACGCCGCTCAGAGCATGCGTCATCAAACCCGTTTGCACTTGCTGATTAGACTGTATAACGGGCTGTTGTGAGATAACTGCTCCACGACTTGCCTGAAGCGCGGCTATAAAAGCCTCATCACCCTCGCGCTGCTCCGGGTAAACAATGTCGTGAATCTGTAACTGCACGCCGGCAGCGTTGAGCGCAAGGGTCAAACGCGCCATATCGGTACGCGACCACGGCCAAGGGCCAATTTCTGCCAGGCTCTGCTCGTCGATAGCAACAATGGTGACACGCTCTTCAGGCTGGTCTTGCGGGGCCAACAACCAGCCTTGCGCGCCCAGCCGCTCTTCCAGTATGCGCAGACTGTTGTTAAACAGCGCAAACACCATCAGGCTTATCAACCCCGCCAGCCCCAGCATTACCAAGCGGCCACGTCCGGGCACCAGCCGCAACGCCAGCGAGAGCGGGTTAAACACCTGTAACAGTTCGCGCACCTTACTCATGATCAGCGCTTGTCCCACAGTGTCAGGCCTTGAATACCACCGGCCTCAAGTTGCTTCTCAAAATAGTAGCCAGCCTCAGTTCCATCTAGGCTGACTGCACCCGCCATGCGCTCGGTATCAGAACGCGTGTAAAAATAGCCGCCATCGTAAATAAAGCCATTGGCGATAAAGTCGACATCGCCTGTCAGACTGTGGTTCATGTTCAACTCAGTGGCAAATTGGCTGGTGTTAAAATTGATATCCAGCTTTCCGCCGTTAACCGTCATCGCAACCACGCCGGAATCGGAATGGTAAAACGCCTGCGCACTATGCAGCGCGAAGCTCACCGGGCCCAGACCTGCCTGTACTCGGGTTTTACCGTCGCCATCACGGAATAATACATACTCTTTGTTGCCAACGGTGACGTCACGGCCTTCACGCACATCAGCATAGGCCAATGTCAGTTTTTCCATCTCCCCCTGGCCTGCGCCCCAACGGCCCCACACCAGGTTGCGATCCGTCAAGGCCGGCACCGGTACCGGAACTTCTGGCGTATAGTCTGGGGGTGTAATTGGCGGCTCTGGCGTCACGGGCGGTTGCACTACAACCGGAGGTGTGACAGGCGGCTCGGTAACAATGGGCGGGGTCACCACGGGCGGGTCGGGTGTCACAACGGGAGGCTGCGTGACAATCGGCGGTATTACCACAGGTGGAGTTACAACGGGTGGCGTTACCACGGGCGGCGTCACCACAGGCGCTGCGCTGGCAACTTCCTGCTGAACGCGTTTTGACGTCACATTTTCAAGATAGACTTCAGTCGCTGCCGTCTTTTCATCAGCCGGTGGCACCTGCTCTTGCATGGCGAGCACAGTGGCCACTTCAGCGCGCATCATGTCAGGATCACGCTCTAAGGTCGCCGGCAGCAACTCGGGAACGCCCGTAGCCCCTTGAATCTCCAGTATTTGAAGAGAGCTATCGGTAAGTTCAATCGCGTTTGCAAGACAGGGCCCAAAAGTAGCCGCACTGCATTCACTGGAAAAGGGCGCCATCACAATCACGCCTTCATTAACCGAGGCGCGCACTGACTGTTGAGAGGCGCTGACCACAAAATCTGTTCCGCGCACACCGATGGCTGCAATAGGCGTATTCAAGCGGAAGCGATCCCGCGCCGAAGTTGCGCCTCGGCCAGAGATAGAGCGCGTGACACCTTCTTCTAGGTTGAGCTTGATTGAGGTGTTACTTGGCTGATCCGGACGGAAATCGTATTGCACAATTTCCAGCCGACTGTCAGGGCGAACACTGACTAAAGCCTGATCAATAAACCGAATGTGAACGTGTCCATTCGATTCAGTATGAATACGGTCGCTTGGGCGAACCATCGTGCCCGGTGCGATCAACTGACGAGCCTGCCCAACCGGTTCCAGCCAAGCCCGGCCAAGGACCAGACTGACCTCTCCAACAGGCAGGGAAGTCAAACCAGACGAGGCAATTGTCAAATCACTGACGTTTGTGGCTACCGACTGTGCAAGCGCAGCACCACTGGCAGAAACCGACATTAACAGCGCCACACAAGACGCCAGCACATGGCGCTTGTGCCCTGCTGTCAATAAAGTGTTGTTTGTTTGTGGTTTCATAAGCACGAACCTCGTCTTAGCATAGGTTGTCATCCTACCCGGCATAGCCATCTGGCTAAGTGACCACAATCACATAATAGCCATCTTGACCCTGCAATACAGCCTGAATTTGCTATTCCGGACGCGATTACTATAATGACCCGGCTTAGTATTTTATGAAGCCAACCCTCGGGATATCAAATTCATGCAGGTAACCCCTGAGCTTCTCAGCGCATTTCCCAGCCTGAAGCCCCTGCCAGCAGCTACTCTGGCGCGTCTTGCTCAAGAATCTTTGGTGCGCAAGTTTGCGCGCCGAGGGGTGGTATTGACTGCGGGTGTGCGCGAAGAGTTTGTTTGTTTTCTATTTGAGGGGCGACTACAAGGTGTTGATTTCACTATCGATGGCCGCGAAGTAGGGCTGTATTTTGTAGAACCGGGCGATTTTTGTGGCGAACTTGGCATGTTTGATCACGGCCCCCAGCCGGAGTTTGTCATTGCCCTGACGGCCGTTGTGACTGTTTTTATACCCATGGAAAGCTTGCGGCAAGTTACCTTTGAGCACCCCATGCTGCTGAAACTTTTGGGTGAAAGGCTGGCCGCACGCGTCAGACAACTGACCAGACAGCGATCTTTGCTGGGACTGCCCAATATCAGCCAGCGTGTATGCTGCCAACTGTGGATGTTGGTACCCGAAGATGCCCGCCAGAATCTTAGCGCCAGCGTGATCAACAACCCGCCCACGCACATGGAAATTGCCATTATGCTGAACCTGAGCAGGGAGACTGTCAGCCGGGTTTTCCAGATACTTCAGACCCGCCAGATTGTGCGGCGCGACGGCACCAGCCTGCTCCATGTCAGCGACACTCCCACACTAAAGCGTTTGGCCGAAGGCAGCGAGGAGCTGTGATTGAGGTCACACAGAATGCCGTAAGCAATTCTGCTGATTAGTATTTTTTTTGTATGCAGGTATATAATCCGGCCAGTTTAAACATAGGCCTTGAATCCGACGCCAGCGAACCCAACTATTAAAATCCGTTTTCTAGTGCCCTGACAAAAGTACTCCTGATGAAGAATATCTGATGAACAATACCAAAAAGACTGTGCGTTTTGCTGAACTGGCCGATGCGCTCAAATCAATTCGAAGTTATTTTATGTACGCGGGCCTATTCAGTGCGGCCGTCAATATTCTGATGCTGGTGCCGATCTTTTATATGTTGCACGTATATGATCGGGTGATGTCCAGTGGCAGCATTCCTACCTTGACCATGCTCACTCTGCTGATGGTTTTCCTGACATTGGCACTGGGTGGTTTTGAGTGGGTACGCTCAATGATTCTGATCAGCGCCAGCAATCGAATTGAACAAAAGCTACGCACGCGAGTTTTTGATGCGGCATTTAAAAACGCTCTGTTCACCGGCAACGCCGGCAGCAGCAATCAGGCACTTTCTGATTTGTCGAACCTGCGACAGTTTTTGACGGGTAATGGTTTGTTCGCGTTTTTTGACGCGCCATGGTTCCCCATTTATGTCGGTATCATGTTTTTGTTTCACCCCTGGTTTGGTGTTGTAGCCATCATCTCCGGCATAGTCATGGTGGCGTTTGCGTTTGCAACGGAGTTTGTGACAACTAAAAAACTCAAAGATGCCAACACCAAGGCTAATCGTGTAAACGCTCAGGTCGGGGGCAGCCTGCGTAACGCAGAAGTGATTGCTGCAATGGGCATGGGCGATAATATTCGCCGCCAACAAGAACAACAATCTGACGAAATTTTGGTGCTGCAAACAGAAGCAAGCCAATCGGCCGCTGGATTGACCAGCCTTTCCAAAACGTTTCGCATGGTCGTGCAATCACTGATTCTCGGCTTGGGTGCCTTGTTGGCACTACAACAACAAATTTCCCCCGGTATGATGATCGCGGGCTCCTTGCTGCTCGGTCGCGCGCTGGCGCCGATTGACATGCTGGTTGGCACATGGAAAGGCTTTTCCGTAGCCAGAGCGCAATATGATCGCCTTGGCCAGTTGCTGGACAATATTCAGGCTGAAAAAGATACGATGAGCTTGCCTGCCCCCAAAGGCAATTTGAGTCTTTCTCAGGTCGCCATCGTGCCGCCAGGCTCGCGCGCCCCTGTTGTTCAAGGCGTGAGTTTTGAACTCAGCGCCGGTGAAGCGCTGGGTATTGTTGGCCCAAGCGCATCGGGTAAATCTTCGCTGGCGCGTGCCATTCTGGGCATCTGGCCCGCAGCAAATGGCAAGGTACGCTTGGATGGTGCGGACATAAGCAGCTGGAAGCGCACCGAACTTGGACCTTACGTAGGGTACTTGCCGCAAGATATCGAATTGTTCGACGGCACGATCTCTGCAAACATCTGCCGGTTTGGGGATGTCGACTCGCAGAAGATAGTGGAAGCTGCACAACTGGCAGGCGTTCATGAACTGATTCTACGCTTGCCTCAAGGTTACGACACCGTCATAGGTGGCACATCCGGCGCGTTGTCTGGCGGACAACGCCAACGCATCGGTCTTGCACGCGCCGTCTATGGCATGCCCAAACTGATGGTACTGGATGAACCAAACTCCAATCTGGATGATCAGGGCGAACGCGAACTTGTACAGGCCCTGTTACGCATTAAGGCTCAGGGTTGCACGGTTATTGTGATCTCACATCGTACGATGGTGTTGCATAGTATGGATAAGTTATTGGTGATGAAAGACGGTGCACCGGTCAGCTTTGGGCCTCGCGACCAGGTGCTCGCCAACCTGCTTGGACAGGGCGAAGCTCGTCGCGCGTAGATCAAATTTCTCTCACGGCAAACCTGCCGGAGATACAGCAATTTTTGTAAGGTGGAAAGCGATCGTGGCAGAAGCAACTCAAAATTCAAACCAACTTGCCCGCATGCTGGCAAACGCTAATGGCAATACCCATCAGCGGCCCAGCGCGGTGATTACGTCCATGGAAAAACCCAAGCGTATCGGACTGATTATTTTTTTCTTGGTGTTTGGTGTATTTGGAGTCTGGGCGTCTGTAGCCCCCCTTGATGGTGCTGCACATGCACCTGGCTCGGTGACAGTGCGCTCTAACAGGCAACTGGTTCAGCATCTGGAAGGTGGCATTGTCAGTGAGATCCTGGCACGCAACGGGGACGTTGTGCGCGCTGGTGATCCTTTATTGATTCTGGATAATACTCAGTCTCTGGCGCAGCTCGAAATAGCCACCTCGCAGTATCTTGCCATGCGCGCCATGGAAGCTCGCTTGATGGCCGAGCGTGATGGCCTGGACCAAATCAACTTTCCAGCGGATTTAACCGCCAGCGCGCAAAATGCTCAACAAGAAATAGCCTCTCAGTCTCAAATATTTCTCACACGCAAAGCTGCGCTGGAAGGCAGTGTTGAGGTGCTTGAACAGCGTATTGGGCAGCTGCAATCACGACTGGGCGGATTGCGGGCTTTGCAAGAAAGTAAACAAGATCTTGCTAACTCGTTTGCAGAAGAGTTACGCGATGTTCAGGCTTTGTTAGTTGAAGGTTTTGCAGACAAAAATCGCTTACGTGAATTGGAGCGCAATGCGGCGATGCTGCGCGGCGAAGCTGCAGAATTGACGGCCAGCATTTCGTCAACCGAGATCGAAATTGGCGAAACGCGCTTGCAGATTCTGCAGCAGGAACTGCAATTCCAGAATGAGGTTGCCAATCAACTGGCCGAAACTCAGACCTCATTGAAAGATGCATCAGAACGTATGACCGCCATCCGCTCGATTGTTACGCGAACAACAATCACTGCACCTGTGGCTGGAGTCGTCAACGGTATGCAGGTACATACCATTGGTGGTGTTGTCCCCCCCGGACAGCCACTGGCAGATATAGTCCCTCAAAACGAAGAGCTGATTATTGAAGCCCGTATATCACCTATTGATATCGATCGTATTGCAGTTGGCCAGGAAGCAACAATCAGGTTTTCGAGTTTCAGCAGTTCAGTCCCTAATATTTATGGCAAGGTTATACACATTTCTGCAGATGCCTACACCGATCCAAACACTGGCATGAGCTATTATGGCGCCCGCGTTGAGGTCACCCCAGAGGGCTTGGAAGACTTAGGCAATCTGATCCTTATACCGGGCATGCCCGCAGAAGTGTTCATTACAACTGGATCGCGCACGTTGATGCAGTACTTTATGAAACCATTTTCCAATGCGCTAGCGCGAAGTTTTATAGAAGACTGATGCCCATGAAACGTGTTCCCGAGTATTTCTGTAAGGCATCAAATGCTGGCATGGCCTGCTTGACACTTGGCAGCGCTGGTCTGCTGTTGATTGCGACTCTTGGCGCGATGGCACCCGCTCACGCACAAAACCCAGCCCAAGCTCAGCATACTGCCGCAGATAATCAGGTCAGTAACACTGCGCTTGAAACGGGTATTGGCCAAACACTGGAGGATTTTTTTACTGCAGCACTGGAATACAGCCCCAGACTCCAGGTTGCTGAAGCAAAGCGTGATATTGGTGCTGCCCGTCGACGCAGCGCCAACGGACAACTTCTACCGCAAATCAGTGCAAGCGCAAGTATTTCTGACAATCGACAAGATGCCTTGAATCGCATCAGTGAGTACCGCGGTGAACGGCTGGCGCTGGTGCTGCGACAAGTGCTGTTTGACTGGCGAGTTTTTTCTCAGCGCGGTCAAGCATATGCCTTGGAAAATCAGCTGGAAGCAGAGTACTTCGCAGAGCTGTCTGTAGTACTGACCAGCGTAGCGGAACGTTATTTTGATGTGCTGCAAGCCGAAGATGCTCTGAGATCCATACAGTCTGAAAGGGAATCTGTTCGCAATCAGGTCAGTCAGGTTGAAAGATTGTATGGATTACAAATGGCACAGATTACCGACCTGTATGATGCTCAGGCACGCTTGTCGGCAGTCGAGGCTGAAGAACTCTTGTTGTCCAGCGATGTGACACTGACACGCGATGCGCTGCGATCAGCCACCGGCCTCGGTGTCGGTAGTTTGTACGTGCTTGGCGAGGGCTCAGCACTGCCAGAAGTCGATGGCAATCTGGAAGATTGGGTACAACGGGCACGACAGGGCAACCATCAGATCCGGGCGCGTGAATACTCTGTCGAAATTGCTGACCGTCGAGTGTCTGAGCAACGCGGAGCTTACCTGCCGCGCGTCAACCTAGTTCTTCAGCAGCAACGCTCAGACCTAGGCTTCGATAACGTTCCCATCAGTCGAACGGACAGCGGCTATGTTGGTCTTGATATTTCAGTGCCGCTGTTTGCCGGCGGTTCTATTAGAGCCGGCGTCAGCGAAGCTGTCAGTCAACAGTCAATTGCGCGCAGTGAACTGCGGCAGCTGAATCTTGATGTCAGCGAACAAACTCGCTTGTCGTTTTTGCGCCTGAAAGCTGCTGAACGTCAGATTGAAGCGGCAGAAAAACTATTGGAATCGCGCACGCTTGCAACCACCGCAAGACGACGAGGTTTTGAATTAGGGACCGTTACCAGTGTGAGTGTACTGGACGCAGTACGAGAACAGTTTATGGCTGAGCGCGATCTGCAGCGAATTCGTTACGACTATATCCGCCTGAGCTTGTACCTGCGACGCGATGCCGGAGTGCTTACCTCGGATGATTTGATTGATATTGGCAATCGACTCGATCTGCCCGCGCAGTAGAATATTCCGCAGTCATTCCACCAGCAGATTAATCGCTTGCTGGTGGAAATACAGTTCATTCGGATTGCTATCAAGGCCATAACCAATCAAAAAATCGACGCTGATGCTGCTGATGTTGATGTCAGCGGCCGCGAAGTTTTTAAGCACCTCCAGCCGCTCGATTGCGCTAAACACACGTCGTTCTGCAACCGGCACCGCCTCAATGTCTGGTCGATAGGTCACAAAGTCGCCCGTTGCGTTTTTTACCAGCGTTTCTCCGTCGCTGGTGATGGCAGCCATGACCAGAAATCCCGCTTGCCCTTGATGTTGCGGATCAATCTCGATCTGTCCGATCACGTCAAAACGCTGGGTCGGAGTCACCCGGTTAGTAAAGGTTTTGCCGCCATCACGGGTCACGCCACCCGAAAAGCGAGCGTTGGATACCCCGCCCTGAAAACTTTGTTTTCCTGCGAGCTGCAACAGTCCCGGGGTGCTGTAGCTAACTGACAGGCGATAAGTGCCGGTATTTGTCAGACCCGCGCAAACATCGCCAAGGCTGCTGTAGGTATTGACCATGACAATATAGCGCCCGGGTGTCACATCCGCCTGCAAGGCGGGGGTACAGTTGCCACTGCGGCTCTCGGCAATGCTCAGAATTTTGAGTTTTTCATCGGCCAGCAACAACACGCCGTGTAGCGCGCCATCTCTGCGCATATCAATGTTGAGGCGCTTATTTTCGGTGATATCCAGGGTATAAACATCCACAAAACTGGTGTCCGAACCACCCACAATGAGCTGCTGTACTCTGCAGTCACCCGCTGCCAACTGCCCATTACGCCAACCAAAATTGAGTGCGGTATTGGGGCAGTTATTAAAGCCTCCATACAGTGTATTTACGCCGTCGATATCATCCTGTTGCAACTCATACAGACTGCCTATGCGGGCGTTCATGATTGCCGGGCGCGTATTGTCGTGACCCAGACCAAGCACGTGACCCAGTTCATGAAGCGCAACGCGCTTGAAGTCGAATTCGGCTCTGCCATTAGAGCCATTGCGCAAAGGTCCGTCATAGACGTCAAAGCTGAGATTGGCGTTAAATACAATATCCGCTTCAACGATATCTGCAGAACCCAAGGTATTTGGCTCCTGAAAATACAAAGTCACGGCTAAGGTGGTATCGGGCAGTGTATTGCCACATTGTGTGGTTCGAAAGTCTGAACCATTCAGATAATCAGGGCGTTGACCACTTGAATAGCCAAAACATGGATCCCGGTATTCATTAACAATATTGAACGTGAAGTCGGTTTTTTCATTCCACTGCCGAGCGGCATCTGCCATGGCATCTGCCCAACTAATACCACTGCGAGACACACCTGAAATGTTTGTGTAGACCGTGGTAACACCACCCGGCCATTTGGCACCGTTGGAGCCTATATTGTAGGCGTGCGCCGCACTGAGAATGGCGCTGGTCAAACCGGCGATTATCAGCAATCTCCACCCCAAGCGCCTCATCATGGCACCTGCTGCTGGACATCCAGCATGAGTTGAATTTGAGCCCGGAAATCGCTGGCACTCATGGCATCCTCGACCGGCAGATCTTGCGCGGTTATGACGCCGCGGGCTGCGCCGTTATCCTCCAGAATACGGATCGAATCTTCCAGCGCTTCAGCCACAGTTTCTGATGCCGGGTCAGCCGCTGGCACCAGCGCCAGGCCGGTCACCGGAGCGTGATCAGCCGTCAGCACGCGACTTGCGCCACGTTGGTCCGATTCCAGCAAAAAGTGTCCCTGAGACCAACCCACCAGCGGGTGGATCAATGCTTCCTGCAGGGATTCAACAAAAAATATGCCGGTTTCGCCAGTTTCTGGCACCTGCATCCCCTGCACGACCAAACGACGACCATCAACTTCGCCGCCCAGAAACTGCAGACTTATCTCCGGCTCCAGATAGCTACCCTTGATGACGTTGATCACGTCAAAGGTGACGCGGGTGTGAATACTTCTTGGCCCGGTCTGTATGGTTTCAACCTTGCTGACATGGCCCTCAAAAATCAATTCGGCATGATCAACCACTTCTGAAAATGATAACTGCAAAACTGTGGTCGCCAGGGCAGGGGCGGTTACCAGACACACCAATATGAAGGACAATAGTGGAGTCATACGTGGCGCCCACCGCTGTCGTCTTATTGCCAGCCTGGTAAAGGTCTGCCTCATTGCTGTTTTACCCCTCACATTAACTGCTGCGCATTGCGTTGATGACATCGATCAATTCATGTCGCCAGTGTGCCGGCTCACAGTGCAGTTGGGCAATGGTGTCGCGTTTATCCAGCACACTGAAAGAAGGTCGCTTTGCAGGTGTTGGATAGGCGGTGCCCGGAATCGGTTTTATTGGTACTGCTTTTTGTAACAGACCAGCGCGTAAGGCTTCGTCTTGTATCGCAACCGCAAAATCGTACCAGCTGGCCACGCCGGCATCACTCCAGTGCAGAATGCCCGTGGCTTTCTGCTGCAATGCAGCGTCAATACAACGTGCCAGCCCCCAAGTGGATGTCGGGGTACCAATCTGATCGTCCACCACATTCAGGCTGTCTTTCTCGGCCATCAGACGCAGCATGGTTTTGAGAAAATTTCGACCAAACTGGGAATAGACCCACGAGGTACGCAGCACCAGACTGTGTTCAGGCGCCAGATAACGTACGTGTAGTTCGCCTTCTAGCTTGGTGCGCCCATAGATGCTGAGTGGATCGGTCTGGTCAGTAGGGGTATACGGTCGGTACATACGTCCGCTGAACACAAAATCCGTCGAAATATGCAGCAACCATCGCTTGTTCTCCGCCGTCCAACTGGCCAGCAGTTTTGGACCCGCCGCATTGGCGGCACGCGCTGTCAGGTCATCGGTCTCGGCTGCATCAACAGCGGTATAGGCCGCCGCGTTGATAATGGCGTCGGGCATCAGATCAGACAAGGTGGCGCGCAGTGACTGCTCGTCACTGATATCCAGTTCTGCGCGCGACAGCGCAATCAGTTGGTAACCCGCAGCGGGCAGTGTCTGCTGCAAGGTCAAACCTAACTGCCCTTGCGCGCCTAACAATACAATCTTCATGCCTTTTCCTCGGCACGGGCTGAATGCCCGGCGGTTTTTACATAGACCGGCGCATCCGCAAATTTCAATCCACCACGATCTTTTGCTGATAGCACGGGTTCAGTACCCGCGTTTAATGGCCAATTTATGTTGAGCGCAGGGTCATTCCACAGCAGGCTGAATTCGTCGTCCGGCGCATAATAATCAGAACACTTATAGACCATTTCTGCGGTTTCGCTCATCACATAAAATCCATGCGCAAACCCCGGCGGCACCCACAACTGTAACTTGTTCTCTGCTGATAACAACATGCCCACACTTTGACCAAACGTGGGCGAGTCTGAACGCATATCCACGGCCACATCGTAAATTTCGCCCTGAACAACACGCACCAGTTTGCCTTGCGGTTTTTTCAACTGATAGTGCAACCCTCGCAAGATACCGTGACCGGAGCGGCTGTGGTTGTCTTGCACAAAACGGGTACCCGGCAACGTGTCATCAAAAAATGACTGACGGAATATTTCCATAAAAAAACCGCGATGATCCCCAAACACCTTGGGTTCAAACAACAACACGTCGGGGATGGAGGTGGGCGTGATTTTCATATTCAGACAAGTACTCCAACAATGAGCTATAACAAGGGTGTTCTTGCACCAGACGCCTTATATGCCGCACTTCACGCGTCAGCGCAGCTGACATAAGCTGCTATTACTTACGGATCAGTTTTAATAAATACTGGCCGTAGCCGCTTTTGGCCAAAGGTGCGGCCAGCGCGCGCAGCTGCTGCTCATCAATAAACCCGTTGTGATAGGCAATCTCTTCCGGGCAGGCAATTTTTAAGCCTTGGCGCTCCTCGAGCACACGAATAAAGTTGGCAGCATCCAGCAGAGATTGCACGGTACCCGTGTCCAACCAGGCGGTACCACGATTGAACAGCTCCACTTTTAAATCACCGCGCGCCAGATAGACTTTGTTCACATCCGTGATTTCGAGTTCGCCACGCGCTGAAGGTTTGATAGTTTTGGCAACATTCACCACGTCGTTGTCATACAGATACAGTCCGGTCACCGCGTAGTTCGACTTGGGTTTAAGCGGTTTTTCTTCCAGATCAATGGCAATATTATTTTCGTCCAGCGCGACCACGCCGTAACGTTCAGGATCATTCACGTAGTATGCAAAGACCGTGGCGCCTTTTTCCTGACGGACGGCATTTTGCAATTTGTCTTCCAACGCATTGCCGTAAAAAATATTGTCGCCCAGAATCAGACAGACGCTGTCAGAGCCAATAAACGATTCGCCAATCAGAAATGCCTGCGCCAGCCCATCCGGACTGGGCTGTTCGGCATACTGCAGACTGATGCCCCATTTACTGCCATCACCCAACAGGTGTCGGTACAAGGGCAGGTCGGCGGGCGTGGTGATAATCAGAATTTCGCGAATACCGGCTTGCAGCAAGGTGCACAGCGGGTAATAAATCATGGGTTTGTCGTACACCGGCATCAGTTGTTTACTGACTGAAATTGTCATCGGGTGCAGTCGTGTGCCGGTGCCGCCGGCGAGAATAATGCCTTTTGTGGTTCGGGTACCTGATGTGTCTGCCTGACGGGTGTTGGCGGGTGATGAGGGCGACGCGTTGTGCATAAAATTGCAATCCTGTGAACGGCTACTGATCCATGGCTGCCACTATCTGCGGCAAGGTGTTGTAAAACGTCGAGCGGGGATTATAGCCAAGTTGTGCAAGGCTTGCCGCACTGTCCGCAGTGTAATTGCGCGCCAAGGCACGATAGGAGCGTAATCCCGGCGCGTTATTTAGCGGCAACAGGCGTCCTGCGATTTCCAACAGCAGGGCCGCCGCAAAAAACACTTGCCTAGGGCTTGCCCATGCCGGCTGGGTTTTCCCAAAGGCTTCGCGCATGGCTCGCTCGAGCTCCTTGATGCGGTAAGACTGGCCGTCCGTTAACACATGTACTGGCGTCGTGGCGGGGGGTGTTGCGTGTGCAATACAGAGCAACGCTGCACACAAATCCTCCACACCTATCAAGGAAAAAGTATGATCAAATCTGGGCAGGGGTGGCAACACGCCGCGGCGAATCAAACGCAGCAAGGTCATCAGGTTGCCTTTCATGCCAGGGCCATAGACATTGACTGGCCGCGCAATGCTGACAGCAATCTCCCCCCGTGTATGCGCCGCCAGCAACAACTGTTCTGCCTGCCATTTGGAATCGCCATAGGCCGTGCGCGGCTGATCGTAAGCCGGATCTGCCAGAATGCTGCTGACATAGACAAAATGGCGCACGCCGGCCCTGATGGCAGCGTTGAGCAGATGTTGTGTTCCTGTCACATTCACAGCGTAGACGTGACGGATTTGGGCATGATTGACATGGGCGCAGGCCGCCAGATGAAAAACGGTATCGATACCCTCGCATACCGTGGACAAACTTGTTGGCAACAACAGATCATGTTGTGGTCGACCCAGCACGCGCACAGGGATATCAGCCTCTTGCAGCTGCCTTAACAAGGTTTTCCCTACAAAGCCGCTCGCGCCGCTGACCAACACTGGCAGAGACTTTGTGATAGTCATATCCAGCGCCAGCCATGGGTATTAAAAAAGCGCCATGCGGAACGACCAAACATCAGGATGTGACGCAAGCCTTTGCGGGCACTGTGCCCACCCAAGTGGGTAATATTCATACTTGGCAGATAGGTCAAGGTACCTGATTGGTGTGCTCGGATGGCCAGATCAAAATCTTCAAAATACAAGAAGTACCCAGGATCAAAACCCTGTAATGCCTGCAAGGGCTGGTGGCGGAACAGCATAAAACAGCCACTGATCACGGGAATATCGTTGCTGGCCTGATCCTGGGGAAGATCAGTCATTTCATATCGATCGAGGCGTTTGCGAAACAGCGCCTTGACGCGTGCAGGGGCAAACCCTCGCAGTAAAAAGTCCAGCACACTCGGAAATCGTTTGCAGGCGGACACCTTGTTGCCATCACCATTCTGTATCGCCGGCGCTACCGCGACGGATGGTGGATGGGCCGCCAGCCAGCTTAAACCCTCAACGAGGCTGTCGGGTGCCAGAAAAACATCGGGATTTAACACCAGATAATAATCATGTGCATCGGCGCTGGTAGAAGTAATCACCAGATTATGGGCGCGACCAAAACCAATATTGCCGTGCCCGCTTTTGAATGATCTTGTATGAGGAATCAATGGTGGCGGCAGTTCTTTTAACAGATCCGCCAAAACATGGCGGTTTTCAGGTGACTCCGCATTGTCGATCAGATGGATGTGCAACGAACCTATCAGTCCACGCTCGCCCGCCTGATCTGCCGCTGTTTGCAATGAATTCAACGCCCTGCTGACAACCGGCACGTCAAGGTGGTAAACCACTACCGATACAGTCAGGCAGGGAAGCGGGGCGGGGGAGGACATTTATTCGGTTATGATCCTGTCGCCGAACGGAGTACGAATCAACCGGCTGCCCGGTGGTACCTCAGATGGATCAATGCGCCGCGGACGGAATCGTTCACCCTCCATCATCTGAACGGGCATTCCTTCAGCCTCCGCGCGCTCACGCGCAGCACGCAGCGCTGCAGCAAACGGGTTGTCCGGAGAAACTTCCGTGACAGTAGCCTCAGCACCGGATGTAGCTGCTGTCTCAAATTGCGCTGCCTGTTGAGGGGCCGGCGCTAGGGGTGAGGCTGTGGCAATGCTCAAGCGTGCCTCGCTGACATTGGTGCAATTGACACCTTTATCCGATCTCGGTACACACGGTGATGAAGCTGGATGATTGATCACTAATTCCCGGGTACTGGCGGCCGCAATTGTATAACCGGGAAAACCTGGAATGGTGACTGGCATTTTGGGATCAAGATCTACGGTAAGTATCTGGCCAGAGGGGCTGCGCACACGAGCACGCCAACGATCCCCCAGTCGGCTGGTGCCTATCATGGTAAATGGTTCAGCACTGCTGGTCGCAACCTGCACTGACGGCGATTGCTGGATCTGCTGCGGTTCTGGAGCAGCCTGCCGCTCGACAGGTTCAAACAGATTTAAGGACTCAGCGTTTTGTGCAACGGCAGTATGTCCCAGCAATGACATTATTCCCGTCGCTAACATCAGCACCAGCGCCGGCTTTTTCCACTTATCGCTGTTATGGCCTGACATGTTGAACCCCGGTGTTTTCTGTTGATGTGACTACTTTGACGTTTGATGTTAGCGCCTAGTTTGTTTTGTTTCAAAGAGTTTGGTTTGTTTCAAACTTGAGTGCTGACAAAGTAAGGCGTAATGGCCTTTTGCGCAGCCTGCGCTAGGTCAAGATGGATGTCTACCGCCGGATAAGCATAAAACGCCTCGGCATGACTGCAATCTGCAGGCATGGAGAACGTGCGGGCTTTATTCAGAGCCAGAATCATTTCAGGGTAGTTGTTCTGGCTGTTCTGACTGACATAAACCTGCATGGCCTGTTCTTTCGCAGCGCGCACCGCAGTGATGTCCATCAACCGGTTAACCGGGCTCTGCACACTGATTTCATACGACCAGGCATTGGGTCGTTGCCCGCGCCATGGACGCTGATAGAGTCGTTGCAAGGCCTGCCAGACCACCTGCGCCGTGCCACGATGGTCAGGATGCAACTCCAGCACGCCGGGGAAAAACACGGTGGCCGCAGACAATTCGGTGATTGCCGCCAGCACTCTCTCAATCAGATTATCCTGCGGAAGCAAGCCACGATCGGGTTGATCCCAGGTTTGCAAAGAGTTTACCCCCAGAATCTGGCAAGCCTGCTCCACTTCCTGTTGTCGTCGCAACACCAGTGCGGCCGCTTCTGGCGTGCCCGCCGCATAGGGACCGCCGAGCGCGCCGTCGGTCAGCACAATCACATGGGTTTTGATGCTGGCATTGGCCGCAAGGCGCAACGCCCCGCCCATGCCAAAGGTTTCATCATCGGCATGAGGCGCAAAAACCAGCCAGGGACCCTCAGGCAATTGGCAGGATTGGTAAGGAACAAGTATGTGCTCTGGTGTCATGACCCGAATTGTAGGGCCTTTTGACGGTTTTTTTTAGCGTTTTCTGGCGACACTGCTGCCTTTCATGGTTAAATCTGCGGCCTTTCAGGCAACAAATGACTAACCGCGCAACCAGATTATGTCGTTAACCCTCCTACGTGATTGGATACAGTCCCCATTTCGCCATTTCAGGCTGTTTCATCAATTTGTGCGCCAGGAATTCAGCGGCCAGTTTGCTGGGTCGCTGGGCGGTTTTTTATGGCTGTTTGTCACACCTGTTTTTAATATCGCTATCTA
>JAUSPW010000632.1 GCA_030652635.1 Pseudohongiella sp.
CTGCAATCAGCTTCAGTGTCCCGTCGGCTGCAGGGAAGGCACTCAGGGTGAGGTCGTACTGACTGGTGGTGGATGCCAGCTCATGCACCCCGGCGACATGTGCACCGAATCGCAGGTCTTCAATGTCTGTGTTCTGCAGCACCAACAGCACGTCAAACAAGGGCGTGCGACCAGGATCTCTGACCAGGTTCAGACCAGAGACAATCCTGTCAAATGGCACACTCTGATGTGACAGGCAGTTATTGACCTCTGTTGCCACAGACCGCAAAAAAGCGGCAACGTCATTATCCGGGTTCACGGTCGTTCTGAGCGGCAGTATGTTCACAAAAAAACCGATCACTGATTCCAGCTGCTGATGCTGCCTGCCCGCCACCGCTGTGCCGATACAAAAGTTTAGCTGGCCGGAAAGCCGGGAAAGCACAAGCTGTACTGCTGCAAACAAGCCAGCAAAATTACCGATGCCCAGCGTCGCCAGGGATTGTGTGAAAGGTGTCCAGACTGCTGCCTCAATATCAAGCTGGACCGAAGCGCCTTGACTCTGCATCAGGACCGGCCTGGGTGCGGCAGCCGGTAGCTGCAACGCTTCAACCGGACGTGCAAAGTGTTCTTGCCAGAACTGTGCCGCGCGCGATCCCGCCTCCGAGTCCAGCCATTGCAACTGCCAACTGCTGAAATCCCGGAACTGCAGACGCTCGGTGTGTGCCTGATCTTCAGTGTCAACGCTAAGCTGGCCTTCGCTGGCTTTCAAATAAAGATCGCTTAACTCACGGGAAAAAATTCCGATCGACCAACCATCACTGATGATGTGATGCATGGTGATAAAAAGCACCTGCCGACCAGACGTCAATTCACCGACAGAAATACGAATCAGAGGCGCTTTGCTCAGATCAAAGGCGATGGCGTTTTCTTGCTGTGCCATTGCATCCAACTCTGTGTCTTCCAGCAGCCCTTGTATCCAACGCGCACTGGTTTTTATGGTTGAGGCCGGCACAATCACCTGTCTGAGCGCACCGTCGGCGTTTTCCCGGAAGCAGGTGCGCAGCGCTTCGTGACCTTGATACAAATGTATGAGCGCCAGATTCAGAGCCTGCCGGTCTATCTGTCCTTCCACCGTCAGCGTGGCGTGCATATGAAACGGCGAAGGCCCTGCAGAGCGAATATTTTCCACCATCCACAAGCGTGATTGTCCGGGCGAAACCGGATAGCTGTCGGATATTGGCAAAACCTTCAGCACCGGCACTTGCGCTGCTCCGTTGTCAATAACCCGATTGTCAGCAACAAACACATCGGCATCGATTCGCGCAGCCAGCCCGGCCAGCGACGGATGCGCCTGCAGATCCCGGAAGTCCAAGGTCAGCCCGTAGCACGCGACAATGCGCGAAAACAGCATCATCGCTTTTAGGCTGTGACCACCGAGATCATGGAATGTATCCTCCCTGAATATTTCCGCGTGCCCCAGCAATTCAGTGAAGAAACCGGCGAGCGTCAACTCAGTGGGCGTGCCCGGCCTGGTTTTTTGGGCAGCATTGCCGGCGCCAGTTCCGGTCTTCTGAATAACGCCCTGCCGCTGCATTTGTTGCAATATCGCAGTACCACAGTTCAGAGTACCTGCAAGATGGCGGTAGTAGCGTGAAGTTCTGGCAGACAAGTGCAGGGTGTCGACAGCAACAGGCTTGGGTTCTTCAATACCTATCGTACTTTCTGCATGAGACACACCACTGTCATCTGTGCCTGGCAACCACCGGGATGACTCCGCCACCGGCAGACAGAATTGCCAGGCTGCAGCACCCGGCTGCCCTGCTGAACATGTGGCTGTGATGCTCTGCAGAAATTGCAGCGCCGGGGCATTGCGCGCGAGTCTGACAAAGTCCACGCGCAGCTCATCAACGCCGCTGATTGCGGCCTCCTGTGCCAGCGCCCGCAGTATGGAATGTTCAACACCGCGGCCCAGCACCCGGCAACTGAGCATCAGACCAAATACTGTCCATGCCTGCGGACCACGCCGGATGAATACACTGCCGGTCAGTCCATAATCGCCGTACTTGTCTGTCACGCTGATGCAGCGGATATCGGTATCAGCATCCTCGAGCAGGCTGGTGAGTTCTGCTTCCGGGTAGCGGATGCCGGTGGTATTAAACTGATTTGTGCGCTGAGATAATTGTGCAATTCGCGATAAATCATCCTGAGCCAGTTTGCGCATATCAACTTGGATATCGAGCGACAACAGGAACTCTTCATAAGTCGCGGTTGCCTTTTTTGCACTGGCTCGCTGCAGCTCCTCAGCATACATCTGCGCGCGTACAGCATCCTCACGGGTTGCAGCACGAGCATCAAGCAGCCAGAGGTGATTCAGAAATACGTCGCGATCCTGCGCCGGCGGCAGCTGAATGGCCAGCACGCCCGGACAGGCAGCCAGCACCTGCTCGCACTCCAGCGGGCTGTCGTCAATAAACACAAAACTGTCCAGACCCAGCGACAGATCATCGGCAAGGGTCAAAATACTGGCAGACTTTGGACCCCAGCTGGCGCACACCCGCGTCAAGTGGTTCCAGCGTAACGGCATTTCACGCTGCTCGAATACCGCACGCACATCGTCTTCATTGTTTTTGGTCGCCAGACAAATGAGTGCACCAGCGGCGCGCGCAGCAAGTAACTGCTGTTGCAAGCGCATGTGTACGGGATCAAGTCTGATGCCATGCACACCCTCCTCGCCCACGATGCCACCCCACAGCGTGTCGTCTGCATCAACAACATACACTTTTACAGGTCTTCTGATTTGCAGATCGCGTTGTCTGACGAGCCTGTTTGCGACAGCGGCGAAAAATGCTTCTGTGTAAGGGATATCACCAAAAACAAGCGCTGGCGGAAAACAGGGTTCCGCTAGCGCATAGGTATCGGCAAGGTCCTCAAGACCCAGCACGTCCGCGTTGTGAACTCCGGCAAGTGCGCCTCTGACATACGCCAACAATTCACTGTACACGGTCCAATTGCAGTCCGACCAGGGACAGGGCACAAAAAACAGATGCCTGCGCGGGCAGGCACGGGCATAAACCGCCAGCGCAGCAGCAAGCTCCGTTAACTGTGCTGAGGCGGCGGACTCCATAATGCGGCCATGTTTGTCAGTCACCGGGCGCCACAACACAACATGATGCTGTGGTTGCAGGCGCCTGAGCCGAGAGTTCGGATTGATCAACTCCTGCACACTCTGGTCGTAGGGCAACAACGTGACTGCGCCTGAATTGCCGCTGATGTATTCGTGATACTGCAGCAAGCCGAGCATGCTGTCCGCAGTGAAATTGGCCGATACTGACCAAGCTCTGGCACCTGTGCTGGGCAGTGTATTGAGTGATTGCTGAGTATCCAGCAACGCGGCCAACAGCGCGCACAAATCCGCACCCATTTTTTCCAGCCTGTCCTGCAGATACAGACTGCCATTGGCTACAAAACGGAAACTGAGGTCCTTGCTTAAGGGTGCGACAATCAAGCCAAACTCAAAGTGCATGGGATCAAATATTTCCTGCGGCTGCCATTGCCAGCGTGAACCCGCGTCAGATGCAGGATAATTTTCAAATACCAGCGCGTGCGTGACGAGACCGGCACGCGCCGGCGATAAGGTCTGGATTTCTGCCAGCGTCAGATGACCAAAGCTCATGCTTTCAGCAAATTGCTGCGCGGTATCACGCACCAGTTCAGCAAACACTGTTGCGTCTCCGACTCTGATGCGCACAGGCAAGGTGTTGATCAACATGCCTGCAATATTGCCGACACCTGGCAGGTCGATATCACGACCGGATACTGTGGCACCAAACACAATATCGTCACTGCCTGTCAGACGTGCAAGAAATATTCCCCACAAAGCCTGCACAACAGCATTAATGGTGAGGCCATGTTGCTCACACCAAATCATCAGCTCAGCATGCAGCGCAGCACCTGTGCGGACCTCTACAAACAGTGCTGCGGGTTGTTCAGCAGGAATTCTCGGCAGATGTGTGGGTATATCACTGCGACCTTGGTAATCCCCTAACAAAGTCTGCCAATAGTTTCTGGCATTCTCTTGCGGCTGCCGGCCCAGCCATTCGAAATAAGATCGCATGCCATGGCTGGTTTCTGCATTGCTTTCAAAAAAGTAAAGTGCTTCCAGTCTCTGCAACAAGCGTGCGCTGGTCCAACCATCAATTGCCATATGATGGAAATCGATAATGAGTTCGAAGCAACTGTTGTTGATACGTACCAGAGTCAGGTTAAACAGCGGATCACGCAGCAGGTCTCTAGCTTTACTGCGTAGCGATACGCGCAACCGGGCCAGGTCATGCTCAAACTCCTTACTTGATGCAGTGCCGCTGCCGGACCTATCGATGTAAAAAAAGTTGCCCGTTCGCTCACGGAAAATAATCTGCAGAAGTTCGCCATGCGGTGTTAGTGCGAATCCGGTGCGAAGTGCCTGGGTTTCCGCCACCAGCGCATGTGCAGCTGCCTCAAAACGTGCTGCGTCAAGCGGCTGATGCAGGCGCAGCGCAACCTGATCCTGATACGCCGTCGGATGTGTCGCGCAGTGCAACCACATGCCCGACTGCATCCCGGTCAGAGGCAGAATTTCTTCAATACTTGCAGCTGGCAGACGCAGCTCAGCGAGCATGGCATCGAGCTCTGCAAGTGAAGCAAAAGCCACCAGACTGTCGGATAGTGACAACAGGTAGCCATCGGTGAGCTGACCTGCGGCGGTTTCTTTCAGACGCGTCGCAAGTGTAGCAAGTTCTTGCAGCCACGCTGCGGCGAGGGCATCAAGCGCTACCGTGTCGCCTGCTGTTGTTTTGCCAGGCTCCTGATCGCCAGCAATGCGGCGGCGCGGCTCATACCCACGCAATATCAGTTCAAACTGACCGTCAGTGATGCGTGCGAGTACGTCGAGTTTAAACGGTTCGGCAACATCTACCCCATGGTCGTCACCGGCCGGCTCAAGCGCAGCACTCAGCCATGCGTCCTGATCGGTAACCGTTTCACCGAGGTAATTGAAACTGAGTTGCGGCTTGAGCATCAGCGTGGTCCGCACCTGTTCACTGCTGTAATGACGCAGTGGCAGATAGGTAAAACCTTTGAATGGCAAACGCCTGACACAGTCTTTTACTTCGCGGTAGAGATCAAAAAACTGCGGAGTTGCTTTTTCAGAACTGCTGACAGAAGCGCTGACAGAAGCGCTGGAGAACACAAAGGGGTACAAGGAGGTGAACCAGCCCATGGTCGAGCTGCAATCACCCAGGCCTTCGAACGGTTCGCGTCCGTGGCCTTCCAGAGAAAAGACACAATCCGCCTCACCCAGTGTGCGCTGCCATGCTCTGATAAAGGCAGCCAGCAGCAACTCCTGTGGCGTTGCGCGCAGCTGGGTAGCCCCTAACTGTAGCAGTGTCTGCGTCTCGTCGCGCGAAAGCGTTTGTTGTGCTGCGCCGCGTGTTGACTGCAGTTTGCTGAACAGATATGGCTGTTGATCAAGCACTTTACGCCCGCGTGCGACAGAGTCCTGCCAGTAGGTAAGATCGCTGTCCATCGCCCCGCGCTCTACCGTTGCCTTCAGCTGAGCAGCCCAGTTGATGAGGCCCATTGCTTCCTGTACGGGCTGTTGCATGAGATTACTTATGCTGCCGGGCTGGGTGTTCTGAAGGTTTTGTATCAGGTACTTGTGGTAAAGCCGCTGCAAATTTTCCGCAAACAACCGGCCGGAAACTTCATCTGCCGCAATATGGTGGACCACAATCGCCAGGTAGCTTACCTCCGCCTGCGAAGCCACACCCACGGCAAGCAGAACGCCCGATTCAAGGTCAATGGCGTGCTGCAGTTCCTGCCAGCATTGCTGTCGCAATTGCCCGGCGGTAAATTCACGTAGCACATACTGTCCCTTGTCCCGAATACTTTGCTGATGCGTTTGCATGTCCAATGTCAGACGCAGCGCAGGATGCAGTGCCAGCAAGTCATCGAGCGCCGCGCGCAAAACGACTACGTCAACAGGCTCTGCGACCCTGAACACGCTGGACAAATTGAAATGCTTGGCAGGCGCGCCTGTCTGGTCCAGCCACCATAACTGCGTGGGACTCATCGGTCCGGAACCCAGCGCCAGCTCAGTTGCAACGCGCGGCACAACGGTTGCCGTTGCGGCCAGGCCAGCCAGTGTCTCAGAAGCAAAGATATCCTTGAGCGTAAAGTGGTAACCCTCTGACCGGGCCAGTGACACCAGCTGAATGGCACGGATGGAATCGCCGCCCAAAGAAAAGAAATTGGCGTCGCGATCGATACCGTGTATGGCATTCCCTGTCAGACCAAGCACCGTGGCGTACAAACGCGCCAGATCTTGTTCTGGTTGTGTTTGCAATTGAATGTGTTGCTGGCTAGCCGGTTGATCGTATGCGTCTTCGGGCAGCGGCAGCGCACTGACATCAACCTTGCCACTGGCATTCAGCGGCAGTCGCTGCAGACAAACAACTTTAGCCGGCAACATATAATTCGGCACATTGCCTGTTAAAGCTTCGCGCACATCAGCAACACTGACAGCGCTTCCGGTTGGTACAACAAGCCAGGCGAGCAACTCACTGATACCCGCCTCTCCGCGCGCCTGCACAAATGCGTCAGAAACACCGGGCAAAGTACGCAGGTGATATTCCACTTCACCCAGTTCAACACGGAAACCACGCACTTTTACTTGCCGGTCATTACGCCCAAGAAATATCAGCTCGCGTTTGTGATTCCATTTGGCGAGATCACCGGTTCTGTACATACGTCCGATACCGGCGTCCACAAACGGATCAGGCAGAAATACGTCCTGCTGCCCGTTGAGGCCACCAGACTGTTGGTTGATGTAGCCACGCGCAATGCCGTCACCGCCGCAATAAATCTCGCCGGGCACACCAATCGGTACCGGCTGCATATTATGATCCAGCAAATAATTGCGACTGTTGGCAATCGGCCTGCCAAT
>JAUSPW010000115.1 GCA_030652635.1 Pseudohongiella sp.
AGCGCAAACGCCAGCAGCGCCTGTTGGTGGTCGTTTTACTGATTGCA
This sequence comes from Pseudohongiella sp., assembly GCA_030652635.1. Lineage (GTDB taxonomy): Bacteria > Pseudomonadota > Gammaproteobacteria > Pseudomonadales > Pseudohongiellaceae > Pseudohongiella. The sequence goes on from JAUSPW010000115.1 coordinate 48, forward strand.
GGCGCCTTCAGCTTTTTGTATTTCACTTCGTGAAAGAGCATACTGAGCACATGAACAACACAGATTGGCTGGATAAGGTCAAATGGAACGCTGAAGGTCTGGTGCCCGTGGTGACGCAGGATGTACACAGCCGCCGACTGTTAACCCACGCCTGGATCAATCGCGAAGCCTTGGCGCTCACACAGTCCGAAGGGCGCGCTGTGTACTGGTCGCGCTCCCGGCAGAAAATCTGGCGTAAAGGCGAAGAGTCCGGTAACGTGCAGCGCATTCATCAGATTTTGCTCGATTGTGATGCTGATACCGTGTGTTATCTGGTTGAGCAAGTGGGCGGCATAGCCTGTCATACTGGCCGGGAAAGTTGTTTTTACCAACAACTCACCCAGAGTGAACAAGGTATCGGTTGGACAGTGACTGATGCCGTGTTAAAAGATCCAGCCGAGATGTATCAAAATCCCGGCCATTAATTGAAAAAACAGAAGTCAGCCAACAATGACAAATGCAGTAGATTCAACAGGTGATGTCCTTCAACAACTTGCCCGGTTGCTGAGCGATCGTAAACAGGCCGATGCTGACAGCTCCTATGTCGCCAGTCTGCATAAAAAAGGCCTGAATAAAATTCTGGAAAAAGTGGGCGAGGAAGCCGTAGAAACCATTCTGGCCGCGCGTGATGTTGCCGCAGGTGCAGATGCGCAGGCCTTGATTGGTGAAACAGCCGACCTGTGGTTTCACAGCATGGTGATGCTAAGCCACCTTGACCTCAGCCATGAGCAGGTCTTGGAAGAACTCAGAAAGCGCTTTAACATATCTGGCCTCGCCGAAAAGGCATCCAGAGCAGCAAACTAACTATTTATCAGCCTGCGCCATATGAGTTGTCATGTGTGTATCAGGCATTCGGAGGAAGTATGGGAATCGGCGGCATCAGTATTTGGCAGTTACTTATCATCGCACTGATTATTGTGCTGCTGTTTGGCACAAAAAAACTACGCACATTGGGCAGTGACCTGGGTGGCGCCTTAAAAGGTTTCAAACAGGCAGTCAAAGACGACGACAAGGATGCCAAGTCTGATCCCGATCAGCTTTCCGATGACAGCACAGCCAACGCCAATGTCAGCGCGCGCACCGAGAAAGCACAGGATAAATAACCACAATGTTCGATATCAGTTTCATCGAGCTCCTGGTTGTCTTTGTAGTAGCTTTATTAGTGCTAGGCCCTGAAAAGCTGCCCGACGCAGTCCGCACGGGTGCGTTGTGGCTTGGGCGCGCCAAACGCAGCTTCGGTAAAGTGAAAGCCGAGATTGAGCAACAGCTCAATGCAGATGATATCCGCCGGCAACTTCATAACGAATCGATACTGGCGGACATCGAAAAGGCGCGTAAAAGCGCTGATCAACTGGTGAAAGATACCCGTAAAGAGTTCGATAAAACCCAGGACGGTATAAACAAGACCATCAGCTCCGCGATTGCGGCACCTGTCCCCGTGGTTACCAACAGTTCGGTCGAAGGACTCCCCACGTTCATACCGGAAACCCCGTCCGAAGCACCCGAACCTGCAACTGTTGCAGCCATGCCGGCCCCCGACGCGTCAGAACCAGCAATTGAAAGCGCACCCACTGAAAAACAGCCAGTTCAGGACTTTTACAACAACCCGCCCAGTGGCCTGGTTTCCATGAAAAATGGCAAACTCACCGCGTACGTTGCACCTGTGCCGGCGAACGAGCCAGCTGACGACCAGAAGGATTGATTCTCTGTGAAAACGCCTGACCTCAATCCTGATACCCGTCCCGAGCTGACTATTGTTGGCCATCTGATTGAGCTGCGCGATCGCATACTGAAATGTGTCGCGGCTTTGCTGCTTGTGTTTCTGGCACTGATTTATTTTGCCAATGATATCTATGCGTTTGTTGCGCACCCGCTGACGTCGGTACTACCGCCAGATACCAGCATGATCGCAATTGATCCGACGTCACCCTTTTTTACACCCTTTAAACTGACGTTTTATGCAGCTCTGTTTGTGAGTGCACCGTACATTCTTTTCCAGGTATGGGCTTTTATAGCACCGGGTCTTTACGCCAACGAAAAGTCTCTGGCTATCCCCTTATTCGTTTCCAGTGTGCTGCTGTTTTACGCCGGCATGGCCTTTGCTTACTACGTTTTGTTTGGCATTGTGTTCAGCTTCTTTGTGTCGGTCGCACCCGAAGGTATTGCGGTCGCACCGGATATCGCCAGTTACCTGAGTTTTGTATTAAAGATATTTTTTGCGTTTGGATTTGCGTTTGAAATTCCGATTGCCGTGTTTCTGATGATCTGGTCGGGCATGGTGGATGTAAAGTCACTGGAAGGTAAGCGGCCCTACATCATTGTGGGATGTTTTGTAGTGGGCATGCTGTTAACACCGCCTGACCCGTTCAGCCAGATCATCATGGCCATTCCGATGTGGATGCTCTTTGAAGTCGGCGTGTACTTTGGCAAGGCTTATATGCGCAAAAAAGAAGCACGCGAGTTGGCTGAGCAAACGCAACAGTCTTGAGGCTGCCTGCTAAACCCGGAGACTGAAAGTCACCGGGCCATCGTTTTCCAACAGAATTTTCATGTCGGCTCCAAACCGTCCCGTGACGACCGACGGATACTTTTGCAGCATCCAACCCACTAAGTCGTCATAAAGCGCTTCAGCGTCTGATGGCGGCATCGCAGAGGTGAAACTGGGCCTGAGACCGCGCCCGGTATCCGCAGCCAGCGTAAACTGCGACACCAGCATTACCTGCCCGCCAATCGCGCTCACACTCAGATTCATACGCCCATCTGCATCAGCAAAAACACGATAATCCAGCACTTTTTGCAACAGCTTCTCACCTTGAGCGCGGGTATCACTCTTTTCGATACCCAGTAAAACAACCAGCCCCTTATCAATGGAGCAGTATTGCTCTCCATTGATACGAAGGCTGGCGTAATTGACGCGTTGAATCAGAGCGATCATGCCGGCTCCCGGAAACAAGTGCCTCTGACAGAGTACGCAGCTGCTCTAAATTAACGCGCTGCAGAACCTCTGCTGGCACGTTTACGATCACTCTCTGTCAGGTTCTTTTTACGAATACGGATGCTCAGCGGAGTAATTTCCACCAGCTCGTCTTCATCAATGAACTCCATCGCCTGTTCCAGCGTGTGCTTGGTCGGCGGCGTCAACACGATGTTTTCGTCGGTACCTGAAGCACGTACGTTGGTCAGTTGTTTGCCCTTGATCGGGTTGACTACCAGGTCATTATCGCGGCTGTGCAGACCAATAATCATGCCCTCGTAGACTTCGATGTTAGGCTCGATAAACAGACGTCCGCGCTCCTGCAACATCCACAGGGAGTAACCCAGTGCCTTACCAGTCACCATAGACACCAACACACCGTTTTTACGCGCTGCCAGCTCACCCTGTTTGACCGGGCCGTAATGATCAAACACGTGGTTCATCATGCCGGTGCCGGAGGTCATGCTCATAAACATGGAGCGAAAACCGATCAGTCCACGCGTAGGAATCTCAAAGGTCAAACGCACTCGGCCTTTGCCGTCAGGCAGCATGTCCTGCATTTCTGCGCGGCGCAGACCAAGCTCTTCGATCACAGCGCCCTGGTGCTCATCGTTGCAATCAATCACCAGAACTTCGTACGGCTCCTGAAGCACGCCTTCAACTTCTTTCATGATCACTTCAGGACGTGAAACAGCCAATTCAAAACCTTCACGACGCATGGATTCAATCAGAACTGACAGGTGTAATTCACCACGGCCAGATACTTTATATTTGTCTGCTGACTCACCCGGCTCAACACGCAATGCCACGTTGTGGATCAACTCACGTTCCAGTCGATCTTTGAGGTTACGAGTGGTCACATACTTGCCTTCACGGCCAGCAAACGGCGAGTCATTCACCTGGAAAGTCATGCTGATTGTTGGCTGATCCACGGTCAGCGGTGGCATGGCTTCGACATGATCCGGATCACAGATGGTGTCGGAGATATGCAGCTTATCGATACCGGTAATACAGATGATCTCGCCTGCGGTTGCTTCGGTTACATCGATACGCTCAAGACCGAGGTGGCTTTTCACCTGCAGGATCTTGCCTTTACGCTGATTGCCCTCAACGTCAACAATAACAACTTGCATATTAGGCTTCGCGATTCCACCGGTTACCCGGCCGATACCAATAACACCCACGTAGCTGTTGTAGTCCAATGCGCTGATCTGCATACGGAAAGGAGCGTCGATGTTGACGGGTGGTGGCGGTACAAATTTGATGATGGTGTCAAACAAGGGATCCATGTTGTCAGACATCTCATCGGCTTGTAAGCCTGCAATACCATTCAGTGCAGAGGCATAGACAACCGGAAAGTCCAATTGCTCATCAGTTGCACCCAGGCGATCAAACAGGTCAAAAACTTCGCCCAGTACCCAGTCAGGTCGCGCACCGGGGCGGTCGATCTTGTTGATCACAACAATTGGGTGAAGTCCCTGAGCAAAAGCTTTTTGGGTAACAAACCGGGTTTGCGGCATCGGTCCATCAACAGCATCAACCAGCAACAATACGCTGTCTACCATGGACATCACGCGTTCTACTTCCCCGCCAAAGTCAGCGTGACCGGGGGTGTCAACGATGTTGATGTGATACCCGTTCCAGTTGATGGCGGTGTTTTTCGCCA
>JAUSPW010000643.1 GCA_030652635.1 Pseudohongiella sp.
CATCAAACCCCCGCCAACAGGAAAATGCGCTCAACCCGACCCAGTTCCGCGGTTTGCAAAGACACCTTCAGGGCGGCCGGCAACCCATGGACTTCAGTTTCATCAACTTGCACCAAGGACGGCGGCCATGATGGCAACCACTCGGTATCGGGATGCTGCCCTTGCGGCAAAAATGTGATGCTGATTGCCTGTACATTCTCCAGCAACATCAAACTGCCTTCGGGCGCAGACGAAAAAAGTTGGTTGCGCTCGGACCAGTAGTCCCGGAACAAGCTGCCATTATTGTCCAGTCGGTATACCACTCGCTGAATCCCGGAGCGCTGTTGCTCAAGCGGATTGACCCACCCGTGACGGGGAAACCACAACAGCGCACCTTCTCTGTTCAGAAGCGCTGATAACCACACATTATTAAATTGTGCACTCATCATGGAAGGACGACGACCTTGCCCGGTGCTCCCGGTATCAAGCACTGACAGCAGGTCTGCCCCCACGGCAGGTTTACCCACCGGTCTGTCAATGCTGTTTTGCATATCGGCGGCGATGAGCTGCCACGTCTGTTCAATCGCCGTTAAAGACTTTAATGCCGCGTCACCTTGTGATTGCACCCGGATGGACGCATCCAGAAACTGGTAACTGATGGCACCAATCAACACGGTCAAGCTCATGGCAATCAGCAGTTCGATGAGTGTAAACCCACGTGCTTCTGCTACCGTGATGCTCATGGAGCACCACCTGTGCCCGGAATGCCGGAAGCACCTGTCATCAAGTAGGCATCCAGACTGACAAGCGCGGTGTCCGCGCTTAAGAGATTTCGCAGTTCAACATCAACCCTGATCGTATGCCGCAACAAACCCGGCGCTGGTGTTGGCTCGGCGTTGCGCTTCCAATACCACAAACGCCCCGCATTAAGCACCTCGCCCTGCCATTCACCCGTAGACAGGTTTTCACCGGCCGCTTGTCTGAGTTGCAGCAGCGCCAGCTGATCCTGAGCAACCCAGGCCGCCTGGGTACGATTATTGATCACTTGAGTGCCATCAAGCTGCGTCCCTAGTTGAAACATTAGCGCAGGCAGTGCAATACCTAACACCAGCAGCGCAACCATCACTTCGATCAGGGTAAACCCCAGCTGCAAAACAGATCGACGGACTGGCATTACTTGGCTCACAGCGCGCTCCAGGCAATATACCCCTGATCGGTGGACCAGATACGCGCGAGCGAACGCTGTGTTTGCACATCAAGCACGCGCAGTTCAAAAGGAACAGATTCGCGGCCCGGTAAAAACACCACAGCCGGCCCAGTGTCAGTCTGACGGTTTTGTGGAGCAGACGCTGTTACATGAGTGTGTAAATCGGTCGATTGCAATATCAGTTGCGCTGGAACCTCCAACGTTGGCATAAACGACTCTGGCTGACGTTGCCAATACGCGCTTGTCAGATTGTTTGCTACCGCATTGGTTGTGTTATTGGCGAGGGAGTCAGATGTCCAACGCCACCATTGCATGGGCTGGTTTGCGTTGTTGTTCAGACTCCAGCCCAGCACTTCTCCCTTGACCAGTGCCTGTTGAGCAGCATGCTCAAACAAACGACTCAGGTCTTCAGCGGTGCGGACGGCCTCGTCTGTATCGTTGCGGCCGGTCAAGCCCATCGACAACGCGGTGACACTGACCAGCAGACCCATAATCAGTAACACCACCAGCATTTCAATCAGGGTAAGACCGTGGCTCAGGCGTGGGTTACAAGATAGGTTCATCAGTGCTTATTCCTGCAGGGTGTTGTCCTGCCAGTTGCCAAGATCAGCGTTCTGGCCGTCACCGCCACGAACACCATCCGCACCATAACTGAAAATATCGTAGTCGCCCTGCTGCCCGGGGCTAAGATACAGATAGGGATTGCCCCAAGGATCTATCGGCAGTGATTCAAGGTAGCCGCTTTGCCGCCAGTTGGCGGGTACCGGCGCCAATGTCGGTCGCTCTTGCAGCGCGCGCAAACCTTGTTCGCTGCTGGGGTAAGCATAATTGTCGAGTCGGTAAAGTCTGAGCGCCGTTTCAATTGCACTGAAATCAGCAAACACTTTCTGAACACGCGCCTCATCGGCTCGACCCAGCACATTGGGCGCAATAATGCTGACCAGCAGCCCCATGATTACCAACACCACCAGTATTTCAATCAGACTGAACCCACGGTTTTTTGTCATCATCATCAAATCCCTGCTTGTCTAAATCAGCGAACTCATATCAAAAACCGGCAGCAACACCGCCAGCATGATCAAGGTAATCAACCCGCCCATCAGCACGATGGTGAGCGGCTCCAGCAATGCCATCAGGGTGCCGAGACGCACATCCAATTCGCGTGATTGCCATCCGGCGGCATAATCCAATTGTGTTGCCAGTGTGCCATTGGCCTCTCCGTTGGCAGCCATTTGCACCAGCAATGCAGGGAAAACTTCCTCTTGCTGTAAGCTCTTGCTGAACGATGCACCTTCTTGTACACGCCCGGCGACCGCCAGCGCGCTACGCCGAAGCTGCTCATTGTTCAAGACCTCGGATGCAATGCGTAGCGCATCAAGCAGCGGAACACCACTGCCCAACAAAATGGCCATCGTAGAGGCAAAGCGTGCGCAATCCATCTGCAACAAGGTGTTTCTCAGTCCGGGCACCCGCAGTAGCAGGCTATGCCACGTCAGGCGATTATCGGAACGACGCAGCCATGCTTTAAAACCAGCGATTGCAGCCAGCACCGCAATCAACAACAGCAATGCCCAGCCGGAGCGGAAGAAGTCACTGACATTGATCAGCACTTGCGTCAGTACGGGAAGGTCACGATTGGAACTGGCAAACATGCTCACCAACCGCGGCACCACAAAAGTCATCAACAACACCACAACACTAATGCTGACGCCCATCAATACCAGTGGATAAATCAGTGCGGTCTGCAGCTTCTGACGGGTCTGTTGACTGTTTTCGGTATGTAAGGCAAGTCGTTCCAGTACCTCACCCAAAAAGCCGGCGCTTTCACCCGCGCGCACCATGGCGCAATACATGCGGTCAAAGGCGCCTGGATGCTCACTCATAGCCTGTGCTAGAGACTGGCCTTCCATGACGCGTGAGCGCACTTGCGCCAACAGGCCTTTGATATGATCACCACGGCTTTGTTCTGAGGTCAGCCTGAGCACTTCATCCACCGGCAAGCCGGATTTGATCAGTGATGCCAACTGGCGTGTTAACAGTGATAACTGATTGACGGACAAGCGGCGGCGAGGTTTAAGAAGATGGCGTAAACCGGAACCGCTCTCCATGCCTGTTGCGACAGTGACCATCAAGGGCCGTAGATTTTGCTGGCGCAGACGCTGACGCAACTGGCGCTCATCATCGGCTTCCATGACACCGGTGACTGTGCGCCCCTGCAAGTCCAGTGCCTTGTAACGCAGCGCGGTCATCGTGTGCCACCCTGAACATCATCCGAGAGACTGGTGACACGCAGCACTTCTTCCACAGTGGTCTGGCCGGTGAGAATACGTTGCCGGCCGTGTTCATAAATTGACTCGCTGTGCTGACGGGCATAGTACTCAAGTGCTTGCTCACCGGCACCCTCATGAATCAGTCTGCGCAGTGGCGCATCAACCTCAATCACTTCGTACAGGCCGGTTCGACCGCGATATCCCGTGTGATTGCAGAGTTCGCAGCCCACGGCGTCAAACACCGTACTACCGGCAGGCAATTGCAAGCGGGCGCTTTCTGGCAGATCAATCGTGCGCGATTGCCGGCATTCAGGGCACACACTGCGCACCAGACGCTGAGCCACAATCAGTGTCAAGCTGGATGCCAGCAGGAAAGGTTCTATGCCCATGTCCTGTAAGCGCGTTACTGCACCCACAGCGGTATTGGTATGCAAGGTCGATAACACCAGGTGTCCGGTCAGAGATGCCTGCACCGCAATGGCTGCCGTTTCCTGATCGCGTATCTCGCCCACCATCACCACATCCGGATCTTGCCGCAACACCGCACGCAAGCCGCGCGCAAAACTCATATCAACTTTGGTATTCACCTGTGTCTGGCCAATGCCAGGCAATTGATACTCCACCGGATCTTCAATGGTCAGAATATTACGTTCCCGGCTGTTGATGTGTTGTAACCCGGCATAAAGCGTGGTGGTTTTCCCTGACCCGGTTGGGCCCGTGACCAGAATGATGCCGTGTGGTTTATGCAAGGCACGTTGCAAGGAGCTTTGCATCGCCGGCGGCAGATCCAGTTGATCCAGTTGCAACTGACCGGCCGCCTGATCAAGCAAACGCAACACCACTCGCTCACCAAAACTTGACGGGATGGTGGACATACGAATGTCCACCGCGTGACCCGCCAGACGCACACTGATGCGGCTATCCTGCGGCAAGCGCTTTTCAGCAATATCCAGTCGCGCCATTACTTTTAATCGTGATACCAGCACTGGCCCCAATTCAGCTTTGGGGGCCAACACATCGCGCAGTACCCCGTCTACCCGAAAGCGCACTGATACCTTGCGCTCATAGGGTTCGATATGAATGTCAGACGCTTTTTCACGCACCGCTTGTGACAGCAGCGCATTAATCAAGCGGATGACGGGCGCATTTTCTGCGCCAGACAACAAATCGCTGTGTTGCGGAATTTCTTCAGCCAAGGCATCCAGATCAAAGTCATCGTCCAGATCTTCAGCGGCACGCTGGGCGGCATCGGCCCCACTCTGATACAAGCGGGTAAGCGTCTGTTGAAACGTGGTCGGATCGCTCAGATGCCACTGCAGACCGCTGCCCAATACACGACGCAACTCAAGCAGTACAGGCAATGCAGGTGTCTGGCGACACAACAGCGCTTCGCCATCCCATAACACACCGTGTAGCTGAACAAACTCGAATGGCAGCAAGCGAATCTGGTTCTGGGCATGGCTCATTGCGTCAGCCTCACGGCTCAGTCTGCAGGGTGCGGGCATCCTCTGCGCCAACCTGACCAGACCTCGTTGATTCCCAAGCAGGCAGTACCGGCATGTCATCTTCATCAAACAACCAGCCACTGAGCGGGGTTTGCTGCAATTGCTGATCACGGATCAGCTGATACTTTTCAGCCGTGGCACCACGCAGCGCATCGTCATCACGCAAAATGGTGGGCCGAATAAACACTAACAGGTTAGTTTTTTGCACACTGCTGGACTGCGAACGAAACAGTCGTCCGATTCCCGGCACGCTGCCAAGTAAGGGCACACGCTGCTCAGTTTGAATCACGTTGTCTCGTATCAGTCCGCCCAGCACGACGGTTTCGCCATCAGCAACCGTGACACGGGTTTCAATCTTTCGCTCATTGGTGATCAGATCAACAGCACCTGCTTTGGGGGAAATGCTGGAGATCTCCTGACTGATGTCCAGCGCAACGCGATCACCGCGATTGACATGGGGAGTAACGCGCAAGGTTGTACCGACGTTTTGGCGATTGATGGTCTGAAAGGGGTTTTGGACGCTGCCCGAACCACCGGTATTGGTAAAGGAACCCG
>JAUSPW010000652.1 GCA_030652635.1 Pseudohongiella sp.
AAAAACGGGCAGCGGCATCCCGGCTGAGTCCAAGCAGTAGCGCCGCGGTAATGGTAATGCCAGAGCGTGAAGTGCCGGGGAATAGTGCAATCGCCTGCGCAATACCGATAAACAGAACGTCCTTCCAGTTTAATTCGCGCTCCGTTCTGCTGCCGCGATGCCTCCAGTCTGCCCATCCCAGCGCCAGACCAAACACAATCATGCCGGCTGCCAGATACAGTGGCGAGCGCAATACATCCTCGATGATGTCTTCAAAGGCCAGGCCAGCCAAGCCAACGGGAATGGTGCCAAACAATACCGCCCAGGCCAGTTTGGCGTCTGCATCCAGTTGACGTGTGAACAATGACCGGGTCCAGCTTTGAGTCATGGCCAGTATGTCGCGCCTGAAAAACACCAGTACCGCAGACAAACTGCCAAGATGTAACGCCACATCAAACGCCAGGCCTTGATCATCCCAGGACGTGAACACGGGCACCAGAATCAGGTGTGCAGAACTGGAGATAGGCAGAAACTCAGTCACTCCCTGCACAACTGCCAGCACAATGATCTGAAGCCATTCCATTTATTATTCTCCCGGATTTAGATGCCGCGCCATTATCAACTAATACTTTTCCGGGTCAACCATCGGGGCCCAGTTGCCCATAAATTGCGCACCATCAGCCACGATACTGGCACCGTTTATATAACGCGCTGCGGGTGAGCACAGGAACAAGGTGATTGCCGCCATTTCTTCTGCGGTACCCATGCGATGCGCAGGCACATCGCGCAGGGTGCTTTCTGCCAGATCACCGTACTCCGCTGAGGCAAACTCCTCTTCGTGCACGCCACGGGTATCAATCGTGCCGGGCGCCAGCGCATTGATGGTGACACCGTGTCTCGCCAGATAATAAGACAGTGATTGCGTCATGCTCACCACACCTGCGCGCGCTGCACCTGAATGCACAAACGGTGGCGCGCCGCGATTAAATGAATAGACATGCACAATATTCACAATAGCACCGCTGCCTTGTTTGACCATTAAGGGTGACACCCGGCTGCACATGTTCCAGGTGCCATTCAGATTAAGATCAACGACCGCGCGCCAACCGTTATCACTGATTTCTGACGGGCGTGCAGGAAACTGACCGCCTGCGTTATTGATCAGAAAGTCGATCTGCCCAAAGGTTTCACATGTTTTTTCAAGCAGATTTTCCACATCCCCGGGTTCTCGTATGTTCATCGGCACGGCAAGACATTGCACCCCATAAGACCGTATTTTTTCGGCGGCAGGCAGCAGATTTTCCTCTCGCCGACTGGCAATCACCACGTTGGCGCCCAAGCGGGCAAAGGCCTCAGCCACGGCCTGTCCTATACCGCGTCCTCCGCCAGTGATCAGCGCAGTTTTCCCCTTAAAAAGCCCTGGTGCAAACGTATCCAAGGGTGAAAGTGATGGCATAAACAGTCCTTTTTTAAAAAATTGGAGGCGGTTGAGTCGAGTATGAAATTGTCATAAAGCGCTGGCAAAGTCACCGACACCGGATCATAACGGTGTGCATGCGCGCCTAGCCAGTCCATGTGTGCTTCAGACCTGACATTTATCATAGAACAACTGTTCGGCTTTTCCATTTTCAATGTCTGGGAAAAGTGGTAAAGTCGAGCTCCACGCAAATTACCCAATTGCAGATGTTTAGATCTATCGGCAGTGTTAGAGCGTAAATTTTATATAGATTGGCGTTTGACGAATACCAACAGGTTTTATAACTACTTGATTTTAAAATTGATTCTGGGAGAGTCTCTGTGAATGCTGATTTCACTGCTGAAGAGTTGAAGTTTCAGAAAGAAGTTCAGGACTTCTTGAAGGCGGAGTTTCCGCAGGATATCAAACACAAAGTTGACAACGGCATTCGTCTGGAAAAAGACGACTTTGTACGCTGGCAGAAAATTCTGAATAAACGTGGCTGGGTTGCACCCAATTGGCCGGAAGAATACGGCGGTACAGGCTGGACGCCCACTCAGAAATACATCTTTGCCATGGAAATGGGGCTGTATGGCGCCATGGAGCCGGTGGCATTTGGTGTCAAGATGGTGGCACCAGTCATTTACAGCTACGGCAACGAAGAACAGAAAAAACGTTTTCTGCCGGATATTCTCGAGAGCAATGTTTGGTGGTGTCAGGGTTACTCCGAGCCTAACGCTGGCTCTGATTTGGCATCTCTGAAGACTACCGCTGTGCGCGAAGGTGACCACTATGTTGTGAATGGCACCAAAACCTGGACAACACTGGGGCAATACGCTGATTGGATCTTCTGTCTCGTACGCACCGACAGCACGGCCAAAAAGCAGGAAGGTATCAGCTTTTTGTTGATCGATATGAAAACGCCGGGTATCAAAGTGTCGCCCATTTATCTGCTGGACGATGAGCCAGAAGTCAATGAAGTGCATTTTGACAATGTGCGCGTGCCTGTTGAAAACCTGATTGGCGAAGAAAACCAGGGTTGGACCTATGCCAAGGTATTGTTGACACACGAGCGCACCAACATCGCTCAAGTGCCAAACTCAAAACTGAAACTGCGCAAGTTGCGTGATCTTGCTGCCAGAACATCAGATGGTTTCGGGGGCAGCCTGCTGAACAACCCAGTGTTTGCGCGAAAACTGGCTGAAGTTGAGATACAGGTACTTGCGTTGGAATATGCAGAACTTCGCACGCTGGCGGCGGTGAGTGTGGGCAAAGCGCCTGGCCCGGAGTCGTCAATTTTGAAAGTGGTCGGCACCGAAGCGACTCAGTTTATCGACGAGTTGTACATGGAAGTCGCGGCCTATCACAGTCTGGCGCACGTACCTGCTCAATTCACTGAAGGGTTTGATGGTGAACGTGTTGGGCAAGGATCACTGGCAAACAGCGCTAACGTGTATTTCAACAATCGTAAAAAGTCGATTTACGGTGGTTCAAACGAGATCCAGAAGAATATTATCAGCAAAGCTGTGTTAGGCCTGTAAACGCACACTGGCCAACATCCGGAACAATCAAATTGACCGGTTAATTCAAATAGACCGGGTTATACAAGAGGAAACATCGTGGATTTTTCTTACAGTGACGAGCAGCAAATGCTGCAGGACAGTGTGCAGAAGTTTGTTTACAGCCAATATGAATTCGATACGCGTCGCAAGATTATCAAGAGTGAACAGGGTTACAGCACGGAATATTGGTCGTTGTTTGCAGAGCTGGGTTGGTTGACGGTGCCATTCAAAGAAGAAGATGGCGGGTTTGGCGGCTCGGCAGTTGATTTGATGGTGGTGATGGAAGAGTTTGGCAAAGGTATGGTGATAGAGCCTTTCCTGGCCACAGCGGTCATCAGCGGGGGGTTGATCAGTGAATTGGGCAATGCTGAGCAAAAGCAAACAATGCTCGCAGCAATCATGGACGGTTCTCTGCAACTGGCGACTGCGTATGCCGAGGCAGATAGCCGGTATAACCTTGCCAGTGTTGGCAGCAGTGCGCAAAAACAGGGTGACACCTATGTTATCAACGGCAGCAAAGTACTGGTACTGAATGGCCCTTGTGCTGATAAATTGCTGGTGGTTGCCAGAACCTCAGGAGACAAATTTGATCGATCAGGTCTTTCAGTGTTTGTAGTTGATGCCAAGGCTGACGGTGTGTCCAGCCTGGCATACACAGCGGTAGATGGGCATCGCGCGGCTGAAGTCCATTTTAATAATGTTGTTGTGTCGGCTCAGGATCTGCTGGGCGAAGAAGGCAACGCATTGATTGCTCTGGAAACGGTTGTTGATCGTGCGGCACTGGCAGTCAGTGCCGAAGCAGTAGGGGCCATGGATTGTCTGCTCAAGAAGACCGTTGAATACGCCAAAACCAGAAAGCAGTTTGGTGTGGCGATTGGTACCTTCCAGGCTTTGCAGCATCGCATGTCAGAGATGTTTATTGAATGCCAGCTGGCCCGATCTATTGTGATTATGGCCGCCATGAAACTGGATACTGATGCATCAAGTGCCGAAAAAGCCAAAGCCGTTGCTGCCGCTAAAGCGCGCGTGGGCAGAGCCATGCGCAAAGTCGGCCAGGAATCTGTGCAGTTGCATGGCGGAATTGCGGTCACCGATGAGCTGGATGTTGGACACTACTTCAAGCGGGTTACCACCATAGAAAACCTGTTTGGCAATACTGACTATCAACTGGCACGCTTTGCATCCCTGTAAGCGTGACAGTCGGTTTGTCAGTGCGGGATGATCAGGGCGGTGTTGTAATACTAATACCGAGGGGCTGGCTGCTGTTGCAGCGCAGCTCCTTTTTTTTGCCGGCAGGTACAAGGAGAGACACCCGTGAGTGAGTTGATTTTGGTAAGACACGGTCAGGCATCGTTTGGTGCGGATTCTTACGACAAACTGAGCCCGCTGGGTGAACAACAGGCTCTGTTATTGGCGCAGCATTGGCAAAATCTGGGTGAACAGTTTGAAGTGGCGTACAGCGGCACATTGCTCAGACAACAGCAGACCGCCTCAGCTTTATTGTCGCTGGTCAAACAACCCGATCTTCACGTGCATGAAGGCCTGAATGAATATAACGGTGAGCCGCTGCTGCGCATTTATCTGCGAGACCATGCAACCAGGGAGGGTTTTTCCGAGGGTCTCAAATTGCCTATCAAAGACCGGAAAACCTTTCAATTGGTCCTCGAAGCCGCAACACAACACTGGATCAATGGTAGTTTAAACGCAGCCCAGGATGACCTGGACTTTGAGTCCTGGAAGGACTTTCAATCGCGTGTTCATGGCGCGCTTGATGAGCTGATGCAAGCACACAGTGGTGGCGCACGTGTGTTGATCTCAACTTCTGGTGGCGTTATCGCGTTAGCATTGCAGCGTGCCTTGAACTTGCCTGATAATCAGGCGCTTGCAACAAACTGGATGGTTAATAACAGCTCAATAACGCGACTGGTCTATGGTCGTGGCAAGGTGTCACTTGGCTGTTTTAATGCAGTGCCTCACCTTGAGACGCCACATCTGAAGGACTTGATTACGTTTCGTTGAGTACAAATAAGGGATTAAACATGTCACTACTCGATCAACTGGTCGATCAGGCGCAAACGGTTCGTGAAGGCGAAGAACTGGATCTGGGTGTGCTGCGCGAACATTTACGACCCGTGCTGGGTGCGCTGGTCGACAATCTGCAAGTTAAACAGTTTCCGGGCGGGTATTCCAATCTGACGTATCTGCTGAACAGTGGCGATCAGAAGTGGGTGTTGCGTCGTCCGCCGTTTGGCAGCAAGGTCAAATCTGCGCACGACATGGGACGGGAGTTCAGAATACTGAGCGCACTTGAAAAGGTGTTCCCCTATGCTCCCAAACCCATTCATTTTTGTGATGATCATGGAGTTCTGGGCTGCGATTTTTACCTGATGTCTTACATCGAAGGTCTGGTGATCCGTCGTGAGTATCCGCTTGGGTTGAATCTGTCGCCGGCACAGGTGCGGCAGCAGTTTTTTGCGCTGTTTGATGTGCTGGGTGAACTGCACTCGGTTGATCTTAAAAAGGCTGGTCTGACAGATTTTGGTAAACCGGAAGGTTATGTCACGCGGCAGGTGGATGGCTGGAGCAAACGTTACGTGGCTGCGCTGACCCAGGATGCACCGGATTTTGAACCGGTGATGGCATGGTTGCGCGACAAGATGCCGGTAGAAAGTGGTGTGGTTGGCATCATCCATAATGACTACAAACTGGACAACGTCATCTGGTCGCTGGATGATCCTATGAAAGTGATTGGTGTGCTGGATTGGGAAATGGCGACGGTTGGTGACCCGTTGATGGATCTGGGCTGTACCCTGGGATATTGGGCTGAGGCAGGCGACCCTGAGTTTTTCCGGCAATACCGGGCTATGCCCAGTGACGCGCCAGGTGCGCCGACCCGCGCAGAAATTGTGGCGCGCTTCAGTGAGCGTACCGGTATTGCCGTAGATAATATCGATTTTTATTTCTGTTTTGGTCTGTTCCGGCTGGCGGGTATTGGGCAGCAGATATATTACCGCTACGCACAAGGTTTAACCAAAGACGCGCGCTTCGCCAGGTTGATTGATAAGGTGCACAGTCTGCGCCAGATGTGTGAGTTGGTGATCAAACAGTCAACGCTTTGATGTGCAACAGCCTGGCGCACTTTTAAGTAACAGCGAGGGTTCAAGCTGGCTGTTTATGGAACCATCTCCTTATGGAACCAGTAGCAACACCAAAGTCAGAGGCAGCAGACTGGCCAGTGTGGAAATCACAGAGGCTGCTGCCACAGTGGCTTCACCCGTGTGATATCGAATTGAAAACACATACGCGCTGATGCCAACCGGCATTGTGGCACCCAGAATGGCGGTTTTGGCCCACAGCGGATCAATATCAAACACCACCAGCATCGACAGCGCCACCAACAAAGGCAACATCAGAAGTTTTAATCCAGTGATCATCAGTGCCGGTTTTATCTGATGGCCCACCTTGTATTGATGCAGGCTTGTGCCAAGCACAAACAACGCGCAGGGAATGGCCGCCTGCGACATCAGCGTCAAACTGGCATCCAGTGGCTGAAACAAGGGGATCTCCAACAAGTTGAATGTCAATCCCGCAATCAGACTGGCCGTCAGAGGGCTTCCCAGCAGTTGTTTGAGCAGGCGCGCGATGCTTTGCAGGATGGCTTTGATATCAAAGTGCTCCCGCTCGGCAACGATGGTTCCCAGGCTGAACAGCACCAGATTCTGAGTTGCAATGATCAGGAACAGTGGTAGCAGAGCGTCATTGCCGAGCATCTGTAACACCAAAGGGATGCCGACCACTGTGGTGTTTGAATAGGTGGTGGCCATGGCAAATACCGATTGCAGGGTGGCATCTGCAGATAGCCAATAACGTGCAATCAAAACGGCAATCAGATACACAAATAGCACTGGCAGATAAAACGCCAGCAAGAATTTGACACCAAAGTTTGTGGGAATATCGGCGTGTACCATATTCACAAACAACAGGCAGGGGATAATCAGGTTAAAGGTGAACCGGGACAGTGCCAGTGTTTCTGGTAGTTTCAGATAGGCGCTGCGGGCTGCGGCATACCCGGCCAGCGCCAGTGCTAAAACCGGGAATATGCCTTCCAGCAAACTCACTCAGCGACCACCTGCAAATGCGGATTTCCAACGCCCTTTACGGAAGATGTAAAAATACATCGCGGATTTGATGATGTAGTCGGCTATCAAAGCGCCATACACCCAGTAAATGCCCAGTTCAAGGTAATAAAAAGCAGCGGTCAGCAGCACACGCCCAAACAAAAATCCTGCCAGTGTGATGCGCGCTGGGGATTTAGTGTCACCTGCGCCTCTCAGCGCACCGCCCAGCGTGAACTCGATTGACATCATGGGCTGCACAATGGCGACCATCACGGTGAGTGCTACCAGGTAGTCCAGAACCAGAGGGTCAGTAATAAAAAAGCTGCCAATCAAACGCGCATTAACACCAATGACCAATCCAAGTACTGCCATTGTGCAAAAAGAAATCTTCAGATTGCGCCAGGCCGCTCGTTCGGCTTCCTCGGGTAAACCAGCGCCCAGATTCTGACCGGTCATGGTGGCGGTGGCGATGGCAAAACCCATTCCAATCACGATGGAGATAGACAGGATGTTGACGCCAATGCCATATGCTGTAAACGCCTCGGTGCCATACAGGGAAACTACCCACATAAACGCGATGATCGAGACGTTAAAAATGGACTGTTCGATGCCGGCTGGGACGGCAATGCGCACCAGTTTGCGTGCCCGGTCTTTTTGCATGTACACCTGTTTCTCCGGCTTGAGCAGCAAACGCTGGCTGCGCCACATCCAGAAAAAGATCACGCTGACAATGGCATAAGACGTGCCAGCAGCAACGGCGGCACCTTGAATGCCCATGGCTGGAAATGGTCCGATGCCATATACCAACACATAGGCCAGCACAATGTTCACGACATTGCCGATTGCCGCGATCCATACCGGTGTCAGCGCGTCACCCGCAGCACGCAGGGCCGCACTGATCACCGCAAGAAATGAAAAGAACACATTAAAGTAGATCAGCAGTTTGAGATAAAAAGCCGCTTCTTCCAGTATTGCGCCGGTCAATCCAAAGATGGCCACCAAGGGCGTCGCCAGCCATTGAATCGCCACACACAACAATAAGGAAGCGGCCAGTGTCAGCACGGACGACATTTTGACAACGCGATCAGCCTCCGCGTAGTTACGGCTTCCCCATGCAAAGGCGACCATCGCCGTGGTGCCAGCGGTGATCGAAAATATGATTAGCTGTACTGCCATATAAATACGATCGGCTGCAATCACAGCAGCAACCGCTTCAGCGCCCAGTTCGGCAACAATCTTGATGGCGGCCAGGTGCACCATAGACAGCAACAAATTGCCGATAATGGTCGGGCCGGCAAGTTTAAACAAACTGAGTTTTAATGGCGCAGTGGCCACGGCTTGCGCATGCTTATCCGGTGTGTCCGGATTGGACTGTTGAGTGGACATAAGGGGTCCGGTTCAGGAGGGTTTTTCAGGGCGCTGAGGATACGCCCCTGCCATGGCTTTGGCAATCATGCGCGCTTATTTCGCAGAGTTGTCTGTGATACGCTTGCTGCCTGAAAATTGGAGGTAAAGGCGGAAGAAACTTGAAAAAAAATACGGTAAAACCTGACGCTGTAAAACACAGTGCATATAAAAATGGCACACAACAGGCAATCGGACTGGCTGATTCGGCCATGGGTCGCTGGATAGTGCTGGCGGTTGCCTTCACCAACGGTTTTGTGATCATGTCGATCGAACTGTTAGGTGGTCGCGTGATGGCGCCGTATTTTGGCAGCAGTGTGTACGTTTGGGGCAGTATCATTACCGTGTTCATGTTGTCCTTGTCGCTTGGTTATTTGTGGGGCGGCCGCTTATCGACACGTCTTCCTGAGGTACGATTGTTTGCCGGGTTTTTTCTGGCCGCCGCATTGCTGTGCCTGCCGATCATCTTTTTTGCCGAACCGGTGATGACTCGCATATTTGTAAGCGTCGAAGATCCGCGTTACGGGTCGCTGATAACTGCGGGACTTCTGTATTTTCTACCCATTTGTGTGATGGGCATGGTGTCTCCTTATTCCGTACGTTTGTTAGTGCTCTCGCAAGAAAGTAGTGGTGGCGTGGCCGGCATGTTGTATTTTGTATCCACGCTGGGTAGTGCACTGGGCACGCTGGGCACCTCATTTTATTTTGTACTCTGGTTTAATCTTGATCAGGTCATGTGGGGATGTGTGATAGCGCTGTTGTGTTGTGGCGCTGCAGTTATGTGGACACATCAACGCATTAATGCGGTCGCCGCGCAAAACACGTCGAAAAGAGGTGTATCGTGATGAGAGGGTCAGGTTTTGTGTTGGTGTTGGCGCTGCTCGTCTGGTTTGGGCTGGATAATCGGGCAGTAGCACAACGCACCATCATTCATGAGGAACGCTCTCAATACCGTGACGTTGTGGTCACCGAGTTTAATAATCAACGGTGTATGCTGTTTAACGTGCATCGCGGCGATATGAATCAGACCTGTATTGATCTGCGCGACCCGCGCCGCCTGGTGTTTAACTACACCCGTATGAGTTTTGCGGGTTTACTGCTTAATCCCGAGCCAAAACGCATTCTGGTGGCGGGATTGGGCGGCGGGACAATTCCAACGGTCATGCGTGAACTGTTTCCCGAGGCACGAATTGATGTGCTGGAAGTAGATCAGGCGGTGGTCACCGTGGCGAAACAGTATTTTAATTTTGTGGAAGACGAGCAGCTGGTTAACCATGTCGTTGATGCACGGGTGTTTATCAAACGCGCCGGCTTACGTGGTGAACAATATGATTACATCGTGCTGGATGCCTTTTCTGGTGAATATATTCCTGAACATTTGTTGACCCGCGAGTTTTTAGAGGAAGTCAGCCAGATTTTGACCCCGGATGGAGTGCTGGTGGCCAATACCTTTGCCTCCAGCGGTTTGTATGATTATGAATCAGTGACCTATCAGGCGGTATTTGGGGAGTTTTTTAACTTTAAAACGGCAGGCAGTGGTAACCGTATTATTCTCGCTAAAAAGCAGGCGCTGCCCTCAGCAGCCGAGTTAAACGCCCCAGCACGACAACTATATGCGCGCGTGCGTCCATACGGCATCAATATGCTCGATAACCCAGCCCAGCTCAGAACGCGGCCAGACAGGCATGTGAATACCCGGATTAACACGGATCAATACTCCCCCGCCAACTTGCTTAATTGACCGCTTTGGTTCGGGACTTTTCGATCACCTCGTAAATGGCCATGCCTGCAATCATGGCCGCAACAAACACGATGGCTTTGGGCGCACCGGTCCCGAATGCAACCAAAGCTGGGCCTGGGCAAAAACCAGCCAGGCCCCAGCCAATACCAAACCCCAGGCTGCCCATGATCAGGCGTTTATCGAGGTCTTTTTTGCCCGGCAAGCGCAAAGGTTCACCCCACAATGAATGTGTACGCCCTTTTATAAAGGTGAACGCGATCGCTCCCACCGCTATGGCACCGCCCATCACAAACGCCAGTGACGGATCCCAGGCGCCTGCAATGTCCAGAAACGACAGAACCTTATCCGGGTTAGCCATGCCTGACACCAGCAGCCCGATACCAAAAATCAGGCCAGTTACAAAAGCCGATACAAAGTGTTTGTTCATAAAAGTGCTCCTCACATTCCGACAAGATGGCGAATGATGTAAACGGTGACAAAACCACTGAACATAAATGCCAGCGTGGCAACAATAGAACGGGGCGACAGCCGTGATATGCCACAGACGCCGTGCCCACTGGTGCAACCTGAGCCATAACGCGTACTGATACCTACGATAAGTCCTGCAATAATCAGCAAGGGATAACTCGCATCAATTTGCATGTCGGGCAACGGGGCAGTCAGTAACCAGGCGGCGGGTGCCAGCACCATGCCAGCGATAAACAGTGCGCGCCACAGAATGTCGCCCTTCTGAGGAGTCAATAAGCCCCCAAGAATCCCGGAAATGCCCGCGATGCGCCCGTTCAACAAAATAAACATCGCGGCAGCAATGCCGATCAAAACGCCGCCGGACAGTGATGCCCACGGGGTAAAACTGCTCAAATCGATAGTCATGCTCTGATCTCCTGATTGCAAAAAATGTCATGAAGTTGGTGGAGTATGTTAAGTGCAGGCCCCGGACTCACACGGTAAAAAATGTGCTTGCCGTCACGCCGTGTTTCCACAAGTCCTTCGCGACGCAAAACGCCCAGTTGTTGTGAAAGGCTGGGCTGATGAATGTCCAGCCCGGATTCCAGCTCGCTGACACACATTTCCTGCTGGCTCAGTTGGCACAGCAGCAGCAAGCGGTCCTCATGTGCCAATGTGCGCAGCAGGTTGACCGCATCGCCTGCATTGTTGCGCATCTTTATCATGTCCATAGGTGCTCCTTGAGCCTGGGTTATGATTACGATGCAAATAATATATTTACAGATATAATGTTTTCAAGTATTTTGTTACCAAGGTGCAAAAATAGTTTCAAGCACACAATGTCCAAGACCCAATAAACAGGAGAAGCAAAATGAACAGACCATTGGTAGAAGCGTTTCTTGATCGGGACTCCGAGACCTTCAGCTACGTTGTGTACGACAAAAAAGGCGGTCATGCTGCCGTCATAGATCCCGTGCTGGATTATGACCCCAAATCCGGGCGCACCCGCACACACGGAGCCCAGCGCTTGGTGGACTTTGTCCGCGATCAAAATTTGACGGTAGACTGGGTTCTGGAAACCCATGCCCACGCTGACCATTTATCTGCAGCACCTTTTGTGCGCGATCAGGTTGGCGGAAAAATTGCCATTGGTGAGCAAATTGTGGCCGTACAAGCAATTTTCCGCGACGTGTTCAATCTCGAAAAACAGTTTCTGGTGGATGGCAGCCAGTTTGATAAATTGTTTGCAGCGGGTGAAAGATTCCAGATTGGTGACATTGATGCTGAAGTCATCTACACCCCGGGGCATACACCTGCGGACATGTCCTGGCGAATAGGTGACGCGGTATTTGTGGGTGATACGCTGTTTATGCCCGATGTTGGCACGGCACGCTGCGACTTTCCGGGTGGCAACGCACACACCTTGTATCAATCAATTCAGACATTGCTGAGTATGCCTGATGATACACGCTTGTTTATGTGCCACGACTATCCCGGCGAAAAACGCGAGCATGCGTATCTGACCACGGTTGCGGAACAGAAACAGCACAACATTCATGTGCACGAGGGGATCACTGAAAAGCAGTTTGTCAGTATGCGTGAGGCGCGCGACAAGACACTTGAGATGCCGAGGCTGATTCTGCCCTCAATTCAGTTGAACATCAGGGCAGGTCAGAAACCACCGGCGGAAGACAATGGCACGGTTTACTTCAAAATTCCGGTTGACCTTCTGTAAACGTCATTCAGTTAAACAATGTTGAGTTTACTCGCCAAGGATGGCTTTTAACCTGGTCATGTCTTTTATGTCGATTTCCCGGTTCTTTACCAGAATCACTTCTTTCTTTTGCAGTGACGAGAATACACGGCTGACCGTTTCCAGAGTCAATCCGAGGTATTCACCAATATCGCTGCGCGTCATGTGCAGAATAAATCGCTCAGGCGAGAGCTGGCAGCGTGCATAACGGGCTGACAGGCTGAGCAGGAACGACGCCAAACGTTGTTCTGCGGTATAACTGCTCAGCAAGGTATGTATCTGCTGGTCCTTAACAATCTCATTGCCCATGATGGCAAAAAAACGGCTCTGCAAATTAGGCAGTTGATGGCTTAAACGCTCAAGCTGAGAAAATGGAATTTCGCAGATAGAAGAGTGTTCCAGCGCCATCGTAGACACACCGTGTATCCGGTTGCCGATGCCATCCATGCCGATAATTTCGCCAGGCATAAAAAAGCTGGTGACTCGACTCTGGCCATCGGGCCCTAAAACGTAGGATTTGAAACTACCACTGCGAACTGCAAATACTGAGCGAAACTCGTCACGTTGACGGTACAGATGTTCACCTTTTCGCAAAGGTCGATTGCGTTCAATGATTTCGTCAAGCTGCACTATCTCGCTCTTATTCAACGCAATCGGCAGGCACAGGTCGCTCAGTCGGCAGTTACTGCAGCTGACAGCAGGATTGTGCGGGCAAGGTCGAACACTGCTCACAGTGCCGGTGCTGGCCAGTGGCACTGACGCAGGCTGTTTGTTGGTGATGCCAATAAAACCATTCATGGGTTGTTGAGACATAGTGGCTCGTGTTCTTGTGTGAATACTGGTTGACTTAGTGCAATTTGCCTACGCGAACGGTCATGATATCGCAGGAGGCTCCGTGCAACACCTTATTGGCCGTGGAGCCGAGCAGCAGTTTCCATCCGGTCGTGCCATGGCTGCCGATCACAATCAGGTCTGAATTCATTTCTTCTGCCTTGCTGCGGACTTCTGTGGCTGCCGCACCGGCCAACACAAGTTGCCGCTCAGAGGCAATGCCGTGTTTTTCACCAAAACTCGCCAGTCGCTGGGCAGCAATCGCCATGGCCTCTTCCTGAAGCTTGGTCATATTTATCGCATAGGCATCAATTGGATAGGCTGCTGCAACGGGTTCTACAACGTGGACCAGCGTTAAACGATCAACCTGGTTACCGGAAAGCTCTATGGCGCGCTCGATGATCTTGTCAGATTCATTGGAAAGATCGACGGCCACTAACAAATTTTTGTAGCTCATGACATTCTCCGCCTCATGACATTATTGGGGGGTATATAAACAATAATTGTTATTGATGACTCAGAGTTTAACCGAGTGCCCGTTAAATGAGAAGCGTAGAGCCGGCTTGTGGCTCTGACATGGATTGCCAAGGCTGTCCGATTGGCTTAATCTGCAATGGAAACAGTGTTCCAGATGACAATAATATCCATCAAACAGGAACAGAGGAGAGCTGCATGTTGTCGGTCAAAAAGATTCTGGTGATTATTGAGCCGGGACAGGATTCCCAGTTGGCGCTTGATAAATCCCTTCGCCTGGCACGCGCCACCCATGCTGCATTGGAGCTAATGATTTGTGACCATAGCAGCTACCTTGAAGACGGATTTTACTTCGATCCACCGCAGGCAGCCATCCTCAGGCAAGAGCATTTGAACCGGAATCGCCAGCTACTTGAAGACATGGCAACCGTCATTCGTCAGCAAGGGTTTACAGTGTCGGTTGATGCTCTGTGGGGCAACCCACCCTATCGCCAAATCATTCATAAAGTTTTGCAGAGCAAACCAGATCTGCTCGTGCAAAGCACGAGACACCACGAAAAAATTTCACGACTTCTGTTGTCGCACCAAGACTGGCAATTACTACGCTTTTGCCCATGTCCTGTGATGTTGGTTAAAGATAAGCCCTGGCCAAATCATCCCGCGTTTGTTGTTGCCGTGGACCCTGATCATGCCAATGACAAACCCGCCGATCTTGATCAGCAACTCACAGCTGCAGGTCAACTGCTGGCGGGCTCTACCCAGGGGCAGGTGTATTTATTCCATTCCTGTTATCAGCCGCCAGTTTCAGGACTGTATGCGCTGCGCCCGGACGTAGATGCGTATCGAGAAAAAACAGCTGCTTTGCTGGGGAAATTTGGCATTGCGCCGGCAAACCTGCGTATTGACGAGCAAGAAGTCATTGAGTCCTTACCAGCATTCCTCGCTGAACTTGATGCCAGTGTACTGGTGATGGGTGCAGTGTCACGTTCCGCGCTTGACCGCTTTCTGGTAGGCAGTACGGCGGAAAAGATACTGGATCTGGTTGATCAGGACGTGCTGGTCATTAAACCTGAAGGTTTCACAGATACGGTGAAAAAAGCCACGCTATCGAATCTCTGAGTTTGACCGGCAGTGGACGTTGATTGATCTGCGTCAGGGACATAGCGGTAGAATTTTGTTCACGCGCGCTGAAATATGCGCGCAATGTGGCATTAACCTTATCAGAAAAAATTTCAACGCCCAGTTCATAGTTGAGGCGCAAACTACGCTGATCTATATTGGCCGAGCCAATCAAGGCGTACTGGTCGTCTACCAGCAAGAGTTTGGAATGCACAAAGGGAGGTGGCTGAAGACGGATATCAAGCCCTGCCTCCAACAGTTGTCGTACGTTGTTGTGCATGGCCCAGTGTACCGGTTTGATATTGTTATGGCCGGGGACCAGGATACAAACACGGACTCCACGCAGGTGGGCGGCGATCAAGGCGCCAATCATGTCGTACATCGGCAAAAAATAAGGCGTCATGATCATCACTTGGTGCTGTGCGGCCGAGATGACACTCACCATCAAGTTGTTCAGTTTGTCGATATCTTTGTTTGGGCCATCCAGAATCAAGCGCGTCCAGATGTCGGCGTGTGGCTGCATGGTATTACTGCCATGAAAGACAGGCGCCTCGTGTGTGCCTTCACAGTATGACCAGTCTTTCCAGAAAGCCCATTCTAACTCGTCAACAATTTTGCCTTTTAAACGGAAGTGAAGATCAAAGACACGATCTGGGTTTTGGTCTTGCATCGCAAGATGACGATCGCCAATATTCTGTCCGCCAGTAAATGCCCATTCACCGTCAACAATTAACAGTTTTCGGTGATTGCGCATGTTGATATTGAGTGCCGGTGGAAACAGCGTCAGTGGGTTAAAACGGTGGAACGGAATGCCGAGCCGTTTCAGGTGGTGGCCAATTCTGGGCAGCGTCATAAATTCGCCCATGCCATCAATAATCACTTTGACATCAACGCCACGCTTCATTGCGGCAGCTAGCGCATCCGCCACCGCCAGCCCACTGCCGTTGTGATCAAAAATATAAGAGGCCAGCAATACTCGCGAGCGCGCCTGGTTGATGCGCTCAATCATGGCAGGATACAAAGCTTCTCCATTCTCGAGCATCAGCAGGTCTGTGCAGTCGCTGAGCCCTTTTCGAGTCAGGTTTTCTCCGATGTTGGATAGGGGGCGAAAGTGGGTGCCTTCTGGTTCACTGATGGTCTGCAGATCGTCTCGCGGAATTTTGACGTGGTAGTCACGCTGTGCGCGCTGATGTATACGATTGATTCCAAACACTAAATATATCAGTGGTCCCGCGACCGGCAAAATGATGCACAACGCAATCCAGCCAAATGCTGCTTTGGGGTCGCGCTTATTGAGCAGGATATGACCGGCCGCCATCAATCCCATCATCAGCCACAGCGGCGGCAAAATGTAGAGTAGCAACTCGGCTGCTGACAATGTCTCCATGATCCTTGTCCTTTGCTGCTTGTGCCTTGTGTGGGATAGTTCGTTCAGCCTATAGGGTTTAAAAGACTCACATCGGTCATCAAAGCGCAATGATCCGAGAATTCCCTCCAGTTGTCACCCGACAATATCTGGCAGTTATGGATGTCAAAACCTCGCAGGTAAATGCGGTCCATTGGCAGCATCGGTAAAAATGCTGGAAAGGTTTTCGCGCAACGGCCAGTTGCGACTTCGTGCGCCTCCTGAACGCCCAGTGCTTTGGTGAGCGCTAAATGGGTGGTGCGACGCCAATCGTTCAGATCCCCAGCAATAATCAAAGGATGTTCTGGCGGGACTGTGCGCCTGACATGGTCTATCAAGTGCATGACTTGCAGTGTGCGTTCATGCTCCAGCAAACCTAGATGAATACAAATGAGGTGGATACTGCCTTCCTCACTGCCAGCAATGGTGCCATGTAGAAAACCACGCTGTGAAAAGTTCACAAACGAGGCGTCGATATTGTCCCAATTGATAAATGGCTGTTCACTCAGTATGGCATTGCCATGGTGACCATGTTGATAAATGGCGTTTTTTCCGTAAGCGTGATGTGACCAGACCGTATCTGCCAAAAATTCGAGCTGTGAGCCGGCAGGCCAGTGGCGCACGTTTTTCCGGTGATGCTGATTGTCACCAACAACTTCCTGCAGAAACACCAGGTTGGCCTTGCTGGCGCGAAGATGATCACGAATGTGTGACAGCACCAGTCGTTTTGGACCCAGTGCAAAACCTTTATGGATATTAAGCGTCAGAATTCTGAACTGCCGGGTGGACATGGGGTACCCAAAAAAGACTGGTTCTGGTGTTGTACTCAGATAGCAGGATACTCGGTCTGCAGCATGTCCAGCAAATAGCGTGGTAAGGCAAACGCTGCTTGATGCATGTCAGGCGTGTAATAGCGTAATGTGATGTTTTGGGACAACCAGCGCTGTTTCAGGGTGTCGAGGTCGATGCGTGCCAAGTCGGGGTTGTTACTCGCCCATGCAAACGTCATTAAACCACCGATATAGCTGGGCACCGCAGCGGTATAAAAGCGTCTGTCCACAAACAGCTTTGACAGCCGCGCTGCGGTATTAGTCAGTTCACCAGGCTGCATAAACGGCACGCCATTCTGTGTCACCAGCACTCCACCCGGGTTCAGGCTGCGCTGGCATCCCGCGTAAAAGTCTTTGCTGAACAAAACTTCCCCAGGGCCAAGCGGATCCGTTGAGTCTGAGATGATGACGTCAAAACGCTCTTGGGTGGTTTGCACAAAATCGAAGCCGTCGCCAATCACGATCGTGGCGCGTGCATCGTCATAGGCGCCATTGCTGTGTGCGGGAAACCAGGTTTTTGCCAGCTCAATGACAGAGGCATCAATTTCGACCTGGGTGACATGTTTGACGGTGTTGTGACGACAGACTTCTCGCAGAATACCGCCGTCACCGCCGCCAATAATCAGCACACGTTGTGCGTTGCCATGGGCAACTAATGGCACATGGGTCAGCATCTCGTGATAGATGAATTCATCGCGCTCAGTAGTCTGTACGATGCCATCAAGAGCCAGCACACGGCCAAATTGCTCGTTGCGGAAAATCATCAAGTGCTGATGCTCGGATTTTTCCTCGAACAGCACCTCGTCAACGCGGAAACTCTGGCCGTATGAGGAATACAGCGTTTCCGTCCAGAGCCTGTTTGTCGTTTCCTGGGTCAATTGTCTGATGCCGTCTGAGTCAGGCCGCGCAATTGCTCGCCAACGATAATCCGTTCGGGTTTAAACGCGCCTTTCAAGATAGGAATGGCCTTTTCAGGCTGCGCATCACCACACATAAAAATATCAAACGCAGCGTAACCACGCTCTGGCCAGGTATGCACACTGATGTGTGATTCTGCCAATACTGCAACGCCTGAGATGCCGCCGTTAGGGGTGAAGTGATGTAAATGGATATGTAGCAAGGTAGCGCCGCACTTTTCGACACACTCGCGGAATTTAGCTTCCATGAGGTTCAGGTCAGTAAGATTGTGCGCGCCCCAGAAATCGATAAGCAGGTGTGTGCCAGCAAATTCGATTCCGTTACGTCTGATAAAGTGATCTTTGGCTTCGTCAGCCACAGGTGCAGAAAAACCTGGCCATTCACTTTCGTTGGCGCTGCTGATGCTCTCACTGGCGGTGCTTGCTTTGAGAGTCTCTTTAATGGAGGAGATTGTGCTCATAATCCTTGCCCCAAAAAAAGATGGCGGTGAACTCATAGTCCGTCAGTGTTGCTGAAGTGCAGCAGTTTCTGTTTGGGCTATTAGCCTCCAAACCATGCGTGGTTGGTTTGTTGATGTATCAAAAAAGTAAAGATACCTGACTGTTTCAGTGAGACTGAAATTTGCAGAGGGGAGGAGTTTAAGTATTTTTGAGGGAATTACAAGCAAATTTCTTATTTTTCCGCGTGATGCGTATGAATTTGCTGTCACATAACTGATATAAATCAATGGGGTTTGGGGTAAGTTGGTCAGGCCGCGGCAGCAGGTATGGGTTTCAGAACGACGCCTGCGGCATCTGATTGTGGCGTGCCATCCATGGCCGCCACCCTGCGGGGCGCCGCTGACGCAGCGCCTAAAATTGCTCCCGGCAATTTTATGTTCTTCAACGCATACCTGCTGCCGCGGCCTTCGGCTTGTGCTACCGGGTGGTGACCAGCATTATTCAGGACGCGGCTTTGATCATGTTGCGTGCGATGATGATTTGCTGGATCTGTGAAGTGCCTTCATACAAACGGAATAAACGCACGTCGCGGTAAAAGCGCTCGACGGCGTATTCAGAAATGTAACCAGCGCCGCCGTGGATCTGTACAGCACGATCAGCGACACGTCCCACCATTTCCGTTGCAAACAGTTTGCAGGCAGCTGATTCGGTGCTGACGTTTTTGCCGTCGTCACGCAGACGTGCAGCATCGAGTACCATGCAGCGTGCAGCGTAAGACTCAGTTTTGGAGTCGGCCAGCATGGCTTGAATCAGCTGATGCTCAGCAATTGCTACACCAAACTGCTTACGGTCCATGGCGTAATGCAAAGCGTC
This sequence comes from Pseudohongiella sp., assembly GCA_030652635.1. GTDB lineage: Bacteria > Pseudomonadota > Gammaproteobacteria > Pseudomonadales > Pseudohongiellaceae > Pseudohongiella. The sequence continues at coordinate 19,351 of JAUSPW010000652.1, forward strand.
ATCAATCAGTCGTTCTGCGATGCCAACGCTGAAGCCTGCAATATGCAGGCGGCCGCGATCCAATACCTTCATGGCGGTGATAAATCCATCACCTTCTTTGCCGATCATATTGGCGGCGGGCACACGGCAATTGTCAAAAATCACATCGCAGGTCAGAGATCCAGCCTGCCCCATTTTTTTGTCGATCGCGCCAAGAATGATACCTGGCGTGCCTTTTTCTACGATAAAGGCAGAGATGCCCCGTGCGCCTTTGATATCGGGATTGGTGCGGGCCATCACATTAAATGTGTCGGCGACCGGGCCGTTGGTAATGTAGCGTTTGGTGCCGTTAATAATAAAGTGGTCACCATCGCGCACGGCGGTAGTTTTTAACGAACCGGCATCGGAGCCTACATCCGGCTCGGTCAGGCAGAAGCAACCAACCCATTCGCCACTGGCGTATTTCGGCAGGAATTTCTGCTTCTGCTCTTCAGTCCCATCAAACACTACGGCAGCTGAACCAATACCGTTATTGGTGCCCAAAATAGAGCGGAAGGCCGGTGAGGTATGTCCCAGTGCCATGGCAACATAGATCTCTTCTTCCATCGTCAGGCCAAGGCCACCATATTCTTCCGGGATGGTCATGCCAAACAGGCCCAGTTCTTTCATTTCCTGGATAATTTCGTCAGGAACTTTGTAGTCTTCTGCTACCTGATGTTCGGCAGGGATCAATCTTTCCCGTACAAAACGCTCAACCATATCAATGAGTTGATTTAGTGTTTCCTGGTCTCGAATCATGCTGGGCCTCTTTCAATAAACGACTGACTGCCGGTAGTAAAAAATCTGACCGAACGAAAGTTCGGCATAATACCCCGAACGAGCGTCCGGAGTCGAATTCCACCCCTGAAAAGCATGTGCTACCATGCGGCGCGGTGTTGAAATCTATGTTATGGGGAACAAGAGAACAATTCTATGAGTCAATTACAAGAAGCCTTTATTTATGACGGCGCGCGTACTGCGTTTGGCCGTCACGGCGGCTGTTTGTCGTCTATCCGTCCTGATGATCTGCTGGCCCACGTTATCCGCACGGTGGTGGGTCGAAATGTGTTCAGCCCGGAAGCCTATGAAGATGTCATTATAGGTAATACCAACCAGGCGGGTGAGGATTGCAGGAACGTTGGACGTTTTGCCGCACTGTTGGCCGGTATGCCGATGAGTGTCGGTGGGCTTACTGTAAACAGACTCTGTGGCTCGGGATTGGCGGCGGTATTGGATGCCAGTCGTGGCGTGAAGGCAGGTGAGGGTGAGTTGTTTCTGGCCGGTGGTGTCGAATCCATGAGCCGTGCACCACTCATACTGTCCAAGGCGCAGTCTGCATTTGATCGCGGTCAGCAGATCGCTGACAGCACTCTGGGTGCCCGTTTTACCAACCCATTGTTTGCAAAGAATTTTGGTAACGATACGATGCCGCAGACTGCTGACAATATTGCCAGCGATCTGGGCATCACCCGCGAACAAAGTGATTTGTTTGCGGCAGGTTCTCAGGCCCGCTATGAAGCGGCACGTGCCTCAGGCTTTTTTGGTGGCGAAATCATTGCAACCGAAGTGTCGCGTGGTAAAAAACTGCCACCACTGGTAGTCAATACCGATGAACATCCGCGCGCCGATTCGACCCTGGAAACACTCGCTGGACTGCGACCCCTGTTTGAGGGTGGTGTGGTCACAGCTGGTAATGCATCGGGTATCAACGATGGTGCGGCTGCATTGATTATCGGCAATGCGGCCATTGGCGAAAAATATGGAGTTAAACCACGCGCGCGTGTTGTGGCGGGTGCCATTGCAGGTGTTGAACCACGTGTGATGGGACTGGGTCCCGTATTTGCGGCGCGTAAAGCGCTGGCACGCGCGGGGCTGACACTGAATGATATGGATATTATCGAAATCAACGAAGCATTTGCTACCCAGGTGCTGGGCTGTCTGAAAATGCTGGACGTTGATTTTAACGATTCGCGTGTCAATCCTAACGGTGGCGCAATTGCCGTGGGACATCCATTAGGTGCGTCAGGTGCGCGCATCGCACTGAGCGCAGTGCGTCAGCTCGAGCGCAGCGGCGGGCGTTATGCCATGGTGAGCCTGTGTATTGGTATTGGTCAGGGTGTTGCGGCCATTATCGAACGGCTTGACTAAGAGAGCTCCAAAACAACAAATCACTCATTTTAATTTGCTCTGAAAGGGATTCACTCATGTCCAGTGTTGTCAGTTACGAACTCATCAATAATATCGGTGTTATCAAAGTCAACAGCCCGCCCGTGAACGCGCTCTCCCAGGCCGTCCGTGAGGGCATCCTTACCGCGGTGCAGGCCGCACAGAAAGACGCCTCTGAAGCAATCATTTTGATGTGTGATGGACGCACATTCATCGCCGGTGCGGATATCACCGAATTTGGCAAGCCGCCAATGGCACCTTCCTTGCCAGACGTGTTGGGCGCGATTGAAAACTCAAGCAAACTGGTGATTGCGGCTATCCACGGTACTGCGTTAGGTGGTGGTTTTGAAGTTGCACTGGCGTGTCACTACCGTTGTGCCGTGCCGTCAGCCAAAGTGGGCTTGCCGGAAGTCAAACTCGGTCTGTTGCCGGGCGCTGGTGGTACACAGCGTGTTCCTCGCATTGCAGGTGTCAAAGCGGCACTTGAAATGATTACCACTGGTGATCCGATTGCAGCGCGACAGGCGAGTGACATGGGTTTGATCGACGACGTGTTGGGCAGCGAAAATCTGCAGACCGCTGCACTTGCGTATGCCCATGATCTGGTTGAGTCCGGTGCCAAACTGAAACGTATCCGCGATATCAGTATTGATCCTGCCACCATAGAACCAGGCTTTTTCGATGGTTACCGTAAACAGATTGCCAAG
>JAUSPW010000656.1 GCA_030652635.1 Pseudohongiella sp.
ACCCACACCGCAGGCACGGCCGGCACTAGCGCCAACTTGCCGCGACCCAGACGCACCAGCGCAACGGTAGCACGGATCAATGCAATGCCTTCCAGCATCTGATTGTAGATACCAAAAAGGGCCCACAAGGTATTGATACCACCAAATGGATCGGAAACTCCTTGATACAGGAAGTAGCCCCAACCCGATACCACAATCGCTGTCGCCAACAAGCTGGCAACATGGTTATTGGTATCTTTCATTGCAGGCACCGCCATGCCCATCAGATCCTGCATGAGGAATCTACAAACGCGGGTTCCGGCATCAACTGTGGTCAGGATAAACAAGGCTTCAAACAAAATGGCAAAGTGGTACCAGAATGCCATCATCGCGGTACCCCCCATTGCCTGCGACAGGATATGTGCCATACCCACCGCAAACGTTGGCGCGCCACCTGTGCGAGACAGGATCGTGCTCTCACCCATGTCGGATGCCAATTGATCCAGCATCTCTGGCGTCACTACAAAACCCCATTGGCTGATGGTTTCAGCAGCGCTTTGTACCGTTGTACCAATGACACCCGGACCGCTATTGAGCGCAAAGTACACCCCAGGCTCAAGCACGCAGGCAGCGATTAAAGCCATGATGGCAACAAATGACTCAGTCAACATTGCGCCATAACCAATCGGGCGGATATGCGACTCATTGTCGATCATTTTTGGTGTTGTACCGGAAGACACCAGGGCATGGAAACCGGACACGGCACCACAAGCGATGGTAATAAACAGGAACGGGAACAAAGCACCAGAGAATACCGGACCAGTACCATCAATGAACGACGTCATTGAAGGCATCACCAAGGGTGGATTTACAATCAGGATACCAACAGCAAGCCCTGCAATCGTGCCGATTTTGAGGAAGGTTGACAGATAATCGCGCGGCGCCAGCAACAACCAAACCGGCAGTACCGATGCCACAAAACCGTAACCCATCAACCATAAGGTCAACGTCTTGCCATCCAGATTAAAGATAGGGCCCCAGGTTGGGTGAGCTGCGACAGTCTGTCCGTATACCAAGGCAAAAATCAGTAAGCCAAATCCGATTACTGAAATTTCTCCAACTTTTCCGGGTCGGATGTAACGCAAATAAATGCCCATAAACAAGGCAATAGGAATCGTCGTTGCAAGTGTGAATACACCCCAAGGACTGCCCACCAATGCTTTGACCACAATCATGCCCAGCACAGCCAGCAGAATGATCAGGATTGCCAGAATTCCGATCAATCCGATGAAACCGGCAACCGGCCCCATCTCTTTACGAATCATGTCACCCAGTGATGCGCCCCCGCGACGTGTCGACAGGAACATAATAATCATGTCCTGAACGGCACCGGCAAACACAACCCCCGCAAGAATCCACAAGGTGCCGGGCAAATACCCCATTTGCGCAGCAAGTACCGGTCCTACCAGAGGGCCAGCGCCAGCAATCGCAGCAAAGTGGTGACCAAACAGAACCCATTTATGCGTTGGCACAAAATCCAGTCCATCAGACTTGGTATGTGCCGGTGTTGGACGAAGAGGCTCCAGCACCAGAACCTTTTCAGCAATAAACCGGCTGTAAAAACGATAGGCAATGGTGTAAACACACAGTGCAGCCGTCACCAGCCACAAAGCACTGATAGTTTCACCACGATTTAATGCAAGCACACCCAGACACGCTGCACCCAACAGAGCAACAGCACCCCAGAACATTTTTTCTTTCATTTTTATCTGACTCCCCAGCGCTTGGACGGCAGCGCGCGGCTAGCATACGCCTGATCCCCGGGAGCTTGCATAGGGGGTCAATATGAAATTTTTTGTGACATGATTTGTGGAACAGGAATTGCGTGTACCAGCAAACTGCTAATACGAACACCCGCTCATGACACTGCTAACCGAGGAGCCGAGGTGCAACTACTATTCGGCAGAGAATGAGCAACATCACTCCGCCATCACCGCCTCCAAGGCTTGCTCGTCACGCCACTTACCCGACTTCAGCCGCATTAAAAACACCAATGCTATCGCCAGAATCATCGCGCAAAAAACCAGCCAGGATGCCTTAGGCCCCCACTCCCACACTCGAATAACCAGATACTGGATCACTAACATAATCCAGTGCAGCGCTGTGGACGAGTACATGACCCATTGTGTGTCACCCGCCCCTCTTAATACCCCCCCGGACACCTGAATGATGGCATCCGCCATGGTGTAGCAGCACAATCCAATCATCATAAAGGCAGCCAGTGTGCGGATTTCACTGAAATCACCTTGCGGCGGCGCGAATACATCGACCAAAGGATAACGGAAAATGATGTACAGCAATGCCAGCATCGCGGAGTAAGAAATGGCGATGAGAAACCCAGCCGATATAACTTCGTTGGTTTTTTCCATGCTGCGTGCGCCAACTGAATGGCCAATCAGACTGACAATACCGATATTCAAACCAAGCATAGGCACAAATGACAGGATGTCCCAGTTAAACACAATGGCAGCGGATGCCCCTTCAGTGACGCCATACGATTGAAACATCAGCAGGAACAGATTGAATGCCGCCACATTCAGAAACAGCTCGACGCCAGACGGCAACCCAAGCCTCAGGAAGCGGCGCATGATGGGCATGTCCAGCTGAAACGAATGCATGACAAAAAATGCCAGGCGATTCTGACGCGCCAGATAAAAAATGCTGAATAGAACCAGTGAGAAAACAGACGACAACACCGTGCTCCAGGCGGCACCATCGATGCCCATTGCGGGAAAACCAAAGTGCCCAAAGGCCATCGCCCAGCACAGTGGAATGTTCAATATCAAACCCGCAACGTCACACACCATCACCACCCGTGTGCGACCGATGCCAGCAAAATATGAGGACAGGCACGCCTTCCACAACGCAAACAGAGAACCCAGCATCAAAATGGAAAAGTAGCTGCTTTCCAGCGCCAGCATTTCTTGTTCATGCCCCATCACAGTAAACAACTGAAGCACATAAAACCCGATGACCAACATGATGGGCTGCGATAACACAGCCATAATCAAGCCTTGCGTCACTACACGAGAACACTTGTTGGGCTCTTCAGCGCCCCGGTACTGCGCCACCAATGCATTGGCATACGAAATGACGCCGGAAAAAAAACACAGGCTGAAGAAAAATGCCACGCCACCGCCCAGCGATGCCGCCATGTGTGTGGGGTCTATCTGCGACATAAAATAGCGATCAGTAAAAATCATGACCGCAAAAGCGCCTTGAGACACCACCATAGGCAGCGCGATGGACAACAATGTGCGCAAGGTGTCCATATTAAAATGCAAACGGGCAAGCAACATTTGTAAGAACTCAAACTGAGCGTAAAAACTGGCGAGCATGGTAAGCGATCAGCTAGAGCGGAACAATGCTGTGCCTATAGTGGCATAAAAAGTATGAATGAGGTTCAATCACCAGCGTGTGATCAGGCGCACAGTTAATAATAAAGATCTGTAAATATCCGGCTGCGTTGAATTGGCAAAGAAAAAACTATGAATTTTGAACTGAACGAAGAATTCCGCATGTTGCAGGAACTGGTGGCGCATTTTGTCAATGATGATTTGATACCCCTGGAACCCGCACTGTTACATCAAGACATGAGCGGTGCTGGTGGAGAGTTATCAGCAGATGCATTGATACCCTTGAATCAAAAATGTCGGGAACTGGGTTTATGGGGACTGGATGTGCCTGAGCAGTTTGGGGGAGCCAACTTGCCTGCCCTGGCCATGGTGGGAGTGAACGAAGAGGTCGGCCGCAGCGCAGTGCCCTTTCATTTTCCGCCGGACTCACCCAATCTGCACATGCTGATCAGCAGCGTGACGGATGCACAGCGTGAAAAGTACCTGCTGCCGTATTCAAGAGGCGAAACAGTGTCCGCTATCGGTATTTCCGAACCTGGCGCGGGTGCCGACCCGGCTGCGATGTCCACTCGCGCAGAATTGCACGGTGACTATTGGGTACTGAATGGTCGCAAAATCTGGATCAGCAAAATGGACATGGCTGATTTCACCATCGTGATGGCTAAAACCGATCCCTCCAAAGGTCGCCATGGTATATCGGCGTTTCTGGTCGACAAAGACACGCCCGGTTTTATTGTTGAGCGTAAAATCCCCATGATTGGCGGCACCAAAACCTATGAAATCCTGTTGGATAATTGCCGTTTGCATAAGGATCAGTTACTCGGTGAAATAAACAAAGGCTTTGCTCCGATGCAATTGCGTCTGTCTGTACGCCGACTGCAAATGGCAGCCTGGTGTATTGGCAAGGCGCGACGCGCTGTCGAGATGATGGCAGCACATGCGCAGCAACGCGTCACCTTTGGTCTGCCGTTGTCAGAGCGCCAAAGTGTGCAATTGTGGATTGCCGACGCCGAAACACGCATTCATGCCTGCCGCCTGATGTGCCAGCATGCGGCCTGGAAGCTTGATAGCGGTAACGATGTCCGCACAGAAATTTCCATGGCAAAAGTGTTTGGCACCGAAATGGCTCACGATGTAATTGACCATGCCATGCAATGCCTCGGCGCCCTTGGTATGACCAAAGAGATGCCGCTACAACTGATGGCAGGACAGGTACGTACCATGCGGATTTATGATGGCCCGTCCGAAGTTCATCGCTGGGTTATCGCACGCAATCGTTTATCACAATAGTCTATTCTGAAATTTACAAGAGCAATCAATATGCAATTTGGAGATGTACACGTCAGCATAAACAACCACGTCGCGCTGGTAGAAATACAAAGACCGCCTCATAACTTTTTTGATGTGGCACTGATTGAAAACCTCGCAGATGCCTTTGATGCCATGGACAACAACAATGATTGCCGGGCATTGGTCCTGGCGGCACAAGGCAGTGCATTTTGTGCTGGCGCCAATTTCTCATCAGGCCCCTCAGTGCTGGAACAATCCGATGGCAAAGGGCGAAACCCCTTGTACGTCGCGGCAGTGCGTCTGTTCAGCAATCGCAAACCGGTGATAGGGGCAATTCACGGCGCGGCCATTGGTGGCGGATTGGGTTTGGCCTTGGTACCCGATTTTCGTGTCACTTGCCCAGAAGCCAGTTTTGCTGCCAATTTCACCAAACTCGGATTCCATCCCGGATTTGGCCTGACACACACATTGCCCGCGCTGATTGGCCAGCAGAAAGCAGCGCTCATGTTTTATACAGGCAGGCGTATCAAAGGTGAACAAGCCTTTGATTGGGGTTTGGCGGATGTACTCACTACATCAGATCAAGTCCGATCAGACGCCATCAAACTGGCTGAGGAGATTGCTGGCAATGCGCCTCTGGCGGTGACATCGGTACGTGCAACACTGCGACAGGGTCTGGTTGAAATGTTGCAGGCGGTCACGGATCACGAAGCCGCGGAACAAGATTGGCAGCGTATGACTGACGACTTTAAAGAGGGTATCGCATCGGTAGCTGAGCGCCGGCCTGGCCGTTTTCAGGGAAAGTAGCGTTTAGCTGATCGGATCTACGTCAGTACGCTGCGATACTGACGTCAGATAGCTCAATCGCCGATTGTTGAATGGAATGGCTTGAGCCAACTTCAGTCAAATAGATGCTGAAGCCCTTTTGCTTTTTGGCCTCATGTTTATTATGAGAGGCCAGCTCAGCCAGACGTGAAGCATCCAGTAATTCGCCCGCGCCAGCCGATACCGCCAGCACACCTATCGATAGGTTGAGCAGTGCGTGTTGACGCCAGTTACCGTCTCGATCCGGTGCATCAAACCCGCCTGCTTCAATATGTTCAGATCGGTACAGCGATGTGCACAAACGGCTGAAACGTTGATCCAGAGTTGATAATTGATTGCGCCACTCATCAGTGCGTAGCACCAGTAAAAAATCATCGCCACCGATGTGACCGACAAAATCAAAATCCTGATCACACAATTCTTTGAGAATCTGCGCAAGACCCAGCAGCACCTCATCGCCTTTACCGTATCCATAGATGTCATTAAATGGCTTGAATGAATCCAGATCTATGTAACAAACATGGGCTGGGAGATTATTACTGAGCAGACGTCTTAAACATTCATGGATGGAAACATTTCCCGGCAATAATGTCAGTGGATTGGCCGACTGAGCCTGCTGGATCTGTAACTCGGTTATCTGACGCAATACATCGATAACCCTGCCCAAACCAAGATATCTGCCGTTCTCGGTGATAATAAAATCCTCTTCCAGTCTCTGCCGGGCGCGGCTGGTCAACAAGCGACTGATACGCTGCAAGCTCTGTTTGACATCAACAATGAGTGAATCTGCCGCAATCAACTGGCTGATTGGTTTGCGTCCATGAAGTTCCATGGCATAGGGTTTCAACATGATCTGGCTGAGTTCATGGCAATGCACCGTCCCCACAGGTCGATCACTTTCATCAAGAACCGCCAATGAATTCAGGCTTGGCTGCTGCTGAAATCGCTGCAAAACGGCATTTACTTTTTCATGCTGATAGACGCCTGCCATAGAAATGACCAGGCTGTGTAACCCGGCATCCTGTTGCATACTCTTTTCGCAGTCACTGAATTTCTGTTGCAGTTCACAATTGTCAATAACTGGCACTTCTTGTGGTCGACCCAGCCAATAACCTTGAACCCAGTCCACTCCCATGTCCATCAGCACACTGAGTTCTTCGCGCAATTCAATACCTTCAGCAATCACATGAGCGCGCGAGGCTTTTGCCATGTTCAGAATGGAGCCAACAAACTCACGTTTGACGGGATCCCGATGGATGCCATCAATAAAGTGCCGATCAATTTTGACAAACTCTGGCTGCAATTCTGTCCATAGGCGCAAACTTGAGTAACCCGCCCCCAGATCATCCAATGCCATTGAGAAGCCCATGTCACGATAATGGTGTAATGCGTTAAACAGCAGTTCCGGGTTATCTACAGGTGAATGCTCGGTAAGTTCAATAATTACACGTTCGGGTGGCAGCCCCATCTCTTTAATAATGGATAGTGTGCGGACGGGGTAGTGCTGCTGCTCTAGCAGACTCTCAGGGGAAACATTCAGAAACAGCAGCCCCTGCAATTGCAATTTGCAAAAGGCTTCCACCGCTTTCCGCCGACACAAAAGCTCAACGTCGGTCAACAAACCCCAATGCCGGGCGGCGGCAAACAACATGAGAGGGGAATGAAGCGGACTATTGGACGGGCCTCTACTTAGAGCTTCATACCCAACAATTTTATGTTCAACAGCAGACACAATTGGTTGAAACAATATGGTTACGGCACCATTGTGCAGTATCGAAAGCAGATGTAGATGTTGTTCTTGCAGGGTCATGATGCCATCCGGGATGACATCAAATGCTGACAGGCCCTGATGACAATATTGTGACGCGCACCTTCGTTACCAAACGTTACATTTCTGTGTTAGGCGGAATCGCCTTCCGTCAGTAAAATACCGGCCACTTATCTCGTAGTCGTCAAACCATTGGCGACGAATAACACAACAGCTGTTTACCCAACGGCTGGCATAAGGGCAATTCTTACAATGAATAACGCACACTGTCTCGTTTGTGAACTGATCAAATCCAGAGCTGAACTCCTGCAAAAAGCGGTGTTAGTCAGCAAATATCGCCAATATCTCAGCCCCTTAAAAACACTGGAAACGTTGACCAACCTGCGAGCCGGTCAAACCTATCAGCTTGCGGACTGCTGTGCTGTCAATCACAGGCGTCTGCTTGAGTCTGGACAGGCCTTGGAACTGGAAATCGCGCGCTTGAAACTGCGCGTTGAACAGGTCAACGTTCAGGAGGAGTTTCACTCGATGCAAGACACTAACCTGCGATCAATCAGCCGTCTGGCCTGATACCCGCACAGGGCGGGTGCAGACTCAGTCTGCCAACCCGCCGAATGCCTCAAACAAACTCTCGAACAAGCCTCTTAACGTCAGGCTCATAATGGCAAAATCCTGATCAAACTGTTGTGCGGCCGATTCAGGATCGGACTCTCGGGCTTGCTCCAGCACCATGTCTTCAAACCTGAGTCGGCCCAACGACAAATCGGCGTTGATGACACACGCCACCGCCTCATTCCAGACAACACCCAGTTTCCTGACCTGTTTGCCGGCATCAAGGTGCGCCTTTATCTCATCCGCTGACAAGTCCTGGCTGCGGGCACGCAGCACATTGCCCTCTTCCATCGGGTTTACCAGTTCACAATCCTGATCGATGACAAAATGATTCGACGCGGATTGCTCCTTTAACCACTGAGTCATCACCGCCATGGGCGCATGATTCACATCGGGAAGACTCAACGGCAATGAACCCAGACTTTCTCTCAGACAGCAAATCAATTCTTCAGCGGCCGCGGCACTGCTGCCATTAACGACCAGCAATTTTTGTTTTAAATCCAGATAGGCAAACAACACGCGACTTCGGGTAAATGCACGCGGCATCAGCGTTGCAATCACATCATCCTTGATCTGC